>NZ_JBEXEX010000012.1:0-174989 GCF_040606445.1 Streptomyces sp. NPDC005408
GGGGCGGGTGTGGGGCCCCCCCCCCCAACCCCCCCCCCCCGCCGGCGTTTGAGGACACGCGCGAAGCGCGTCCGGGGTCTGGGGGCTTGGCCCCCACGCGGCGGAGCCGCAAATGTCACAGCCGGATGGGGGTACCTCCCACGGCCGCCAGGCCGTAGGGGGAGGGCGGGGTGGGGAACACGCCCGCCGCAGGCGACCGTTCAGACGGGAAGCGCGGGCTCACCGATCAGCTCCGCGATCCGCTCCGGCGCCACCGCCCGCGAGTACAGCCACCCCTGCCCCGTGTCGCAGCCGATCCGCCGCAGTCGCGACGCCTGCCCCGCCGTCTCCACGCACTCCGCCGTGACCGTAAGCCCCAGCCGGTGCGCCAGTTGGACCATCGCCTCGACGATCGTCTCGTCCGCCGGGTTCGGGTGCGCCTCGTCCTGGAAGCCGCGGACAAACGATCCGTCGAGCTTCAGTACGGATACCGGCAGCCGGCTCAGATACGCCAAGTTCGAGTAGCCCGTCCCGAAGTCGTCGATCGCGATCTGCACACCCATGTCACTCAGCGCCTGCAGCGCCTGGAGCGGCCGTCCCGCCGAGCCCATCACCGCCGATTCCGTCAGCTCCAGTTGGAGCAGATGCGGCGCGAGTCCCGTCTCCGCGAGGATCTCCGCCACGTCCGCCACCAGGTCCGAGTCCCAGACCTGGCGCACCGCGACATTGACGCTCACGAACAGCGGCGCGGATTGTGGGTGGTCCTTCTGCCACTGGCGGGCCTGGCGGCACGCCGTCCGCAGCACCCAGCGGCCGAGCTGGACGATCGAGCCGTCCTCCTCGGCAATTCCGATGAACCGATTCGGCGCCAGTGTGCCGAACTGCGGATGATTCCATCGCACAAGCGCCTCCACGCCCCGCGTGACCCCGTCCGCCATCCCCACCAGCGGCTGGTACTGCAGCGTGAACTCCCCGCGCTCCACGGCCGGCCGCAGTGTCGAGGACAGCGCCTGACGGGTCATCCGGTGCGCGTTGCGCTCGGGGTCGAAAAGCGTCCAGCGGGCCTTGCCGTCCGCCTTCGCCCAGTACAGCGTGGTGTCCGCGGCCTGCATCAGGCCGGTCGCCGTGGTCCCGGCCACCGACCGTTCCACGACGCCGATCGACGCCGAGACCGACAGCCGCTGCCCGGCCAGGTCGAACGGCTGCTGCAGCGCGGCCAGTACGCACCGCGCCAGATCGGCGAGTTGTTCCGTACCGGTGGAGTCCTCGACCAGGATCGCGAATTCGTCGCCGCCCAGCCGCGCCACCAAGTGCCCGCCGCTGCGCGTGTACCCGTCGCTGTCCGCGCACTCGGTCAGCCGCGCGGCGACCGCCGCGAGCAGCCGGTCGCCGACCCGGTGCCCGAGCGTGTCGTTGACCGCCTTGAAGCCGTCCAGGTCGAGATAGCAGAGGCCGATCCGCCCGGTCGAGCCATGGTCGTACGCCGATGACTCGAGTGCCGCCGACAGCCGCTCGAAGAACAGCGTGCGGTTGGGCAGCCGCGTGACAGCGTCGTGCATCTGGAGATGGCGCAGCCGGGCCTGCAGCTCGCGCCGGTCGCTGATGTCCGCGATGGACAGCAGCACATTGCGGCTGTCGGGCACGGGCGCCACCGTCACCTCGGCCCACAGCGTGCGCCCGTCGGGGTGCTTGAGGCGCCGCGTACAGCGGAAGCGGGACCGGCGGCCGCGCAGCACTTCGCGGTACGCGTGCCAGGTGCGGCGGTCCGACGCCAGGTCCACGAGATCCGCCGCGAACTGTTCTTGCAGGGTCACGGGTTCGGTGCCCAGCAGCGCTGCGAGTGCCGCGTTCGCGGTGACGACGAGGCCCTCATGGTCGACGACCGCCATCGCGAGATGCGCGGCGTTGAACGCGGCACGGTAGTCACGCAGTTCCGCGGCGGTCCGGCCGACATTGTGACGCTCCGTGACCGACGGCCGGATACTCCCGGGGACTGCGACTCCCGCGGGCCCTGTTCCTTCGGAGGTTCCGCTCACCGCTCGCTCCCGCAGTGCAGTTGTGTCGTACAGGGTCGTACAGATGTGGTCGGGAAGAGGTCGGGAAAGTGTGCCGATCATAGAGCCAGGCGCCTGGGCCGTTCCAGCGACGAGGCCCGCGAGCAGTCCCCTCCATGCCCTCGGCCGATCGTTTCTGCACAGGTCATACCCACGCCCGATTCCGTCATGACCGAATGTGACGTTCCGTGAGCCATCGGAGTGTCGCCGGGTCTCGGGCCGGTGTCGGGCCGGTTTCGGGTCGGTCACCCAGGTGGGGCATCGGAACAGGGCGTACTGCCGTAAACCAGCACAAGGTGGTTGAGGTGTCTCCCATTCCGCAGCCGGAGGTCTACGTGGAGGGTCAGCAGTCACCCGAGGGAACACCCGAGGGAGTGGAACGCGTACGTCTGCGCAGTGCCGCGGCCGCGCTCACTTCCCTCATGGCTCTCGCCGCCACGTCGTTGGTCACGGGCCCCGCGGTGGCCTCCACCATGGCGGGCCCCTGCGCGCTTCCCCGCACCTCCGCCCACCACTCCCTGGGCGTCGACACCTGGAACGCTGCGTATCCGCGCCCGGCCCGAACCCTGAACGCGGTCATGCTCTTCGTGTCGTTCCCGGACCATGTGCCGGTGAACTCGCCGGACGAGCTCGCAGCCGACCACTTCCCGGCCACCAGCACGTTCTTCTCGCGCGCCTCGTACGGCAGGTTCTCGCTCAAGGCGGATACGCAGCACCGGTGGCTGACGATGCCGAAGGCCTCGACGGCGTACGGGATACGGCGGGACTGGCAGTCCGAACAGCGAGGCGCGTATCTGCGCGACGCGATCGGCGCCGCCGACGCGAGCGTGGACTTCTCCCGCTACGACATCGTCTATGTCGTCGCTGACCCGGACGCGCCCGGCGTGGACTCCGACGCCACGAAGGTCGTCAACCTCGACCAGCCGCTGCAGGCCGACGGCACCGACATCAAACGGGTCGTCACCGTCTTCGAGCGCCATCCGCCGGACCGTAATGTGCTTGCCCACGAGACCGGGCATGTCTTCGACCTGCCGGACCTCTACCACCGGCCGACGGACGGCAAGGGCGACTGGGACACGTACGTCGGCGACTGGGATGTGATGGGCAGCCAGTTCGGGATGTCCCCCGAGTTCTTCGGCTGGCAGAAGTGGAAGCTGGGGTGGCTGGACCGGAAGGCCGTGCGGTGCGTGACCAGGACGGAGCGGATCACGCTGGAGACGATCTCGGCCGCGCCGGCCTGGGGCGGGAGCCTCGGCACCCGGCTCGCGGTCGTCAAGACCGGCGAGGACACGGCGCTCGCGATCGAGGCGCGCGGCTCGACGGGCAATGACGCGACCACGTGCACGGAGGGCGTGCTGATCTACCGCATCCAGTCTGATTCGGTCTCGGGCGACGGCCCGGTCGAGGTCGTGGACACCCATCCCAAGACGGAGGCGTGCTGGGACGAGTCGGTGTACCCGCCGCTGGCGGACGCGCCGCTGGGGGTGGGTGAGACGTTCACGATGCCGGGGACGCCGGGGGAGCGGACGCGGGTGGAGGTGTCGGACCGGACGCGCACCGGCGCATGGACGGTGCGGATCTCTACGGCGTAGCCCGCCGGGTGCCCGGCGTACGAAAAAGCCCCCCGCTTCCGCGGGGGGCTTTTTCCGTCTGTGCGCCGCCAGGGACTCGAACCCCGGACCCGCTGATTAAGAGTCAGCTGCTCTAACCAACTGAGCTAGCGGCGCCTGCTGACGTCGTAGACCTTAGCATCCTGATCGGCGGGAGGAAAAATCGATATACGGACGCTCGGGGACGCGGCCGCGCGGGCCGCACGGACGCATGCCCAGAGCACCACCTCGGGCCCCGGCAGCCAGGGGTGCCGGGTGTCGGGAGCCACCAGCCAGCGCGGTCCGGAGGCCGTGTGGTCCTGGGTCAGCGGCGGGACGGTCACCGCGTCGCCGAGGCCGTGGCAGAGCATCGGCGGCACCGCTTCGCCCCACTCCTCCCAGTCGAGCAGCGACGGCAGCCGCTGGGCGGTGCCGGGGGCCGTGAAGAGCAGCATCCGGCCGCGGTGCATGGCGACGGGACCGGAGCCGGGCCCTTCCTCCCACAGCCGGTCGAGCATCCGGCGGCCGAAGATCGCGGGCACGTTCACGACGTCGAAGACCGAGCCGCAGGGGAGTACGGCGGGGGCGCTCGGGCGGGTCTCCCACAGGGCGAGCATGGAGCGCGGATGTGCTCCGGCGGAGGTGAGCCAGCTGCCGCCGGGGGGTGTGACATGGGCGACGTGGTGCCGGCCCTCCTCCCTCAGGAGGGCGAAAATGTCGGTTCGGCGCTCGTCGTCACCGGCGCCGGGGGTCAGCAGGGAGTCGTCTCGCAGCCATGCACTCATGCCACAAGCTCTACCCGGAGTGACCGTTCCGTTTCTGAGAGTTGGCGGAAACGGGGACAGGGCGGGGCGGGTGGGAGTATCTTGCGCCCCGGCATATGCCAGGGGTGATGTTCCCGGGGTGGCTGTTACTGCTGGGACCCGTTGCGCAGGAGTTCGCGGCCGAATTCGATCATCTTTTTGGCATAGTCCGCAGTCCACTCCGCCCGCTCGGCGATGTCCGCGGGCGTCAGCCGGTCGAAGCGGCGGGGGTCGGCGAGCTGGGCCGCCGCGAGGGCCTGGAACTCCACCGCCCGGTCGGTGGCCGCGCGGAAGGCCAGGGTCAGCTCGGTCGCCCGGGCCAGCAGATCCCGCGGGTCCTCGATCGACTCGAGGTCGAAGAAGTGCTCGGGGTCGGCGGCAGCCTCGGAAGGCTCGAAGAGCAGCGGGGCCGGCCGCAGCTTCCGCTCGCTCCGCTCGGGTTGCGCCATGTGGTTCTCCTCCTCGCACAGGTACGGCCCCGTCCCGGCCGCCCCCCATTTGACCTTGCTCTCTGACTCTGTTCCCTGGCCGCTCTCTGCCCATGGCCGCCTTCTATTGTCCCGGCCTCCGCAAGAGTGCGTATGGAGCGCTCACGGGGTCCAGCTCACGCGGTGTTCCGCCAGGTGGGCGAGCACCGCGTGATTCGCCTCCCAGCCGTCCGGGAATTTGACCGTGACGCCCAGCTGGACCGGCTCGGTCGAGGGGTGTTCGTCCAGCAGGTCGCTCACGCCCGCCCGGCACACCACGATGCACGCGTGCCGGTGGCGGGACGCCAGTACGCACAGGCGGCCCGTCTCCAGGTGGAACGTCGTCGCGTCCGGGCGGCCGGACAGCGGGTGCAGCACGACCGTGACGTCGAACTCCCGGCCCTGCAGGCGGTTCGCCGTGTCCACCGTGACATCCGCGACGCCCACCTCCGCCAGCGCCGCCCGCACCGCCGCAGCCTGGTCGCGGTGGGCCGTGCCGACCGCGATCCGGTCGGCGGTCACCGGGACCGGGTCGGGCGAGCGCTCCGAGACTGCCGCGCCGCCGCGGTCCAGCAGCCGGCGGACGACCAGCGCCACGGCCCGTACTGCCTCGGGGTCCGTACGGGGCGTATGGCGCGCGGGCAGCTCCAGCAGGCCCCAGCCCGACTCCGCCGCCTCGTCCAGCACCCGGTCCGGGCCCGAGCCGTCGGACGCCACCCCGAACGCGAGCCTCCGCTCGCCCTCACCCGTGCCGCTGCGGAAGGGCGTGTACGGATAGAACGCGTCGGAGACCAGCGGCGCGGCGGACGCCGGAAGCCGCCAGGACACCGGCAGCCGGTGCTGCGGCAGCTCGGGATTGTGGGCGAGCAGCGTGGAGACCGCGCTCGCCGACGGGTCGTACGAAAGCCCGGCCCACTGCTCCGCGCCGACGATCGAGAAGGGGTCCAGCTGCCCGGGGTCGCCCACGAACAGCGCCCGCTCGAAGAGCCCGGCGACGGCGAGCAGCGCGTCGGAGCGCATCTGGTACGCCTCGTCGACGATGGCGTGCCGCCACGGCTCGACGCCTTGTACGTGCGCCCACTTCGCGGCCGTCGAGATGACGATTTCCAGGCCCGCGAGGTCACCCGCCTTGGCGGACTTGCGGACGTTGTCCAGCTCGTCGAGCGCCTTGTCGTACGGGTCGGGATCATTACTGTGCAGCCGCCCGACCGGCAGCTCGGGTTCCTTCTCGGCGAGCCGTACCACCAGGTCGTCCACCTGGGCGTTGGTCTGGGCGATGACCATCAACGGCCGCCCGGCAGCGGCCAGTTCGCGTGCGGCGTTCACCACGAGCGTGGACTTGCCCGCGCCGGGCGGCGAGTCCACGACGACGCCGCGGTGGGCGCCGTGCAGCGTGTCGGCGAGGATCGCACCGGTGGCCCGCGCGGCCTCGGCGGCCGGGTCGAAGGCGTGCCCGCTCACAGAATGTCCTCCGGGGTCACGGGGTCGGGACTCTCCGCCGACGTGCCCGGTGGCCCGCCGTGGGTCCACGGGGTCTCCTCCGGGTCCGGAAGCTTCGGGCCGCCCCGCTGGTCGTGCTCGAACAGGGTCCAGGCGATCCGGTCGCCCTTGTCTGGCACGGAGCCTTCCGCCGGGTCCTTGGAACGGCCCATCCGGTCGGTGAGCCGCAGCACCAGCGTCCCGTCCGCCTCGTACCGTACGAACTCCGCCGTCTGCGGCTTGCCCTCCAGCGAGCGGTACACCTTCGCCCGCTCGCCCAGATGCGGCCGGTCGTCCGTACGGACCGTGAGCAGCGGGCGGGGGCTCGGCCGCTTCGACTCGGACCAGGCCATCACGACGTCGGTCACCTCGCCCAGGAACGCCTCGCCCGCCAGCCTGCGCCCGGCAAGCACCAGCGGGTCGTCCAGGGCCTCCTGCGCCTCCAGCTGGGCCTGCGCCGTCTCGCGGGATGCCAGCTTCTGCGCGGCCGTCACGGCATCGTCGCGTCGCGGCTGCGGCGGCTCGCCCGCGCGGACGCGATCGCGGTGCGCGGTGAACGACCAGCGGTCCCGAGTCCAGCGGTCAGCCGCCCGCGATCCCTCCGGCAGCGCGCGCAGCAGCTCCAGGCTGCGCCACACCGCATGCCACGTGGGCTTGAGCTGGGTCAGCAGGAGGCGGCGGATCTCCCGCTCGGCGAGGGTCAGTTCACCCAGCCGGGCATCCGCCTCGGCGCCGTCCTCCGCCGCGCCGAGCGCCTGGCGCGCCCGGTCGTACCGCTCCACGGCGGGGGCCAGCAGCCGGTTGTCGAAGGCCGGATCGGTGGCCGGTCCTGCGGGCGGGCACAGCAGATGGCCGCGGGCATCACGCGCCAGCTCCGCCCGCAACGCCGCCTCAGCGCCCCTCTCGCCCGCGGGTGGGTCGATCCAGGCGAGCAGCGCCCCCAGATGCTGGTCCTCCAGCGACGACTGGCCGGTCGCCCAGTGCCGCCCCAGCAGATCGGTCGCGGCGAGCAGCAGCGAGGAGCCGGGCACCCGGGCCCGCTCGCCGTAGTGCGTCAGCCAGCGGCCGAGCAGCGGGACGCGCGGCGGCGCGGGATGGGGCGCCTCGGGGTCCTGCTCTGCCGTACGACGGAAGCGCATCGAGCGGCCCAGGAGCCGTACGAAGTCGATGCCCGCCCGGCCCGGCACGATCAACTGCGGTGCGTCCGCGCACAGTTCGACCTCGACCTTGACCCGCTTGCCGGTCTCCGGGTCGGTCTCGTTGCGCTCGGCGGGCTCGACATCGTCGGCGTACGCATCCAGATGCGGCAGCACCGCGTCGGCGAGCTCGGCGAGGAAGGTGAAGCGCAGATCGCGGTCGCGCGGCTGCGCCACGACCAGCAGCCGCGGCTCCTCCTCGTCGGTGCCGACCAGCGCGCCCAGCGGCGCCCCCGCCTCACCGGCCGTCGTCAGCGGTACGAGGACCAGCGGACGCTCGGACAGATGCCGGTGGCGCACCGTCGCGAGCGGCGTGGCCCGTCCCGACTCCACGGCCTCGAGCCGGGCGAGGGTGGAGATCAGCGACATCCGGCCGCCTCCAGGGCCTCGGCCCGCAGTGCGGCGGCCCGGCGCAGGGCAGCGACCGCCGGGTCGTCCGGATCGCCGGAGGCGCCCCGAGCAGCGGCCAGGACGTCGCCGATGGTCGTCAGCCCGCCGAGCTCGCCCCGCACCCCGCGCCCCAGCGCCTCCACCGCACCCGACTCGCGGGCCCGGTCACGGCAGTGGAAGGCCAGTTCGCAGGCGGCCAGGCACTCGGGGGCGTACGCGGCGGACACCGACTCGACCGCCGCCGTCAGCTCTTCGGCCGGGCGTTCCACATCAAAGGTCGTGCCCTTGGGCAAGGCCGCGGCGATGTCCTCGATCCGGGTCAGCCGGGTCAGCTGGCGGCGGGTGACCGACAGCTGCTTGCGTACGTCGATGACGGACGCGGTGGGCAGATTGGAGAAGTCCTTGGGGCAGACCAGCAGGACCGAGTGGGCCACCTGCGCGCCGCCCGTCAGCGCGGCGACCCGCTCCAGCGCCAGGACGTAGACCGCCGCCTGGCGCGCGGCCGCGCCCACCTTCGCCGCGTCTGCCGATGCGTCGATCATCGGGAACGACTTGATCTCGACGACCGTCCACTGCCCGTCGGGATGGACGACCACAGCGTCCGGCTCCAGATAGGCGGGTGAGCCCGCGACTTCCAGCGCCAGCATGGGGTGGTCGAGCAGCGTCCACGCCTTGGCCGCGGTCGCCTCGCGCAGCGCCAGAGCGGTGCGCGCGGCCCGGCCCTCGGGTCCGGCCGCCGACAGATCGGGCACCCGGACCCCGGCCGGGGTGTCCACACCGAGAAGCCGCGTCAGCTCCTTGCCGCCGTCGGCCTTGACCTTGGCCTCGAAGGCATTGCCGCGCATGAACGCGAACTGGGACTGTCCGAACGCCGCCGGAGACCCGAGCGCGGAGGCGAGCGCCGCTTTGTCCACCCCGGCGCCGTCCAGCAGCGCGCGCCGCTTGCAGCCGGGGTTGGCGGCGAGGGCGGCCAGCGCGCGGGCGTCGAGCGGATGGGGCTGGGCGGCGGGGCCGCGCAGCTCAGCGAGCCGCTGCCGTAGTGCTGTCGTCGGCGCCTGCGGAGGTGGTCCGCTGTCCAGGGATTCGCTCACCCGCGGAAGTCTCGCATCCGGCACTGACAATCGGGGACTTCGAGCCGGAAGGGGCGAGCGCGAACCGCGTGCGCACGCGGTCGGCGAGACGCAGCGCGGGCCGGGTCAGCAGCGCGCCGACGCCCATCACGGCGCATCCGGCGACCGCGTCCAGGAAGTAGTGGTTGGCCGTGCCCATCACCACGAGCGTGGTGAGCAGCGGGTAGGCAACGCCGAGCGCCTTCATCAGCGGCGTACGCCCGTGCCGCCACAGCATCACGCCGCACCACAGTGCCCAGCCGACGTGCAGACTCGGCATCGCGGCGTACTGGTTGGTCATCCCGCCAAGGCCGCGCGGCGCGCTCGCCTCGCCGCCCCACCAGCCGTACGAGCTGTACTGCGCCATCGTGTCCACGAAGCCCTGGCCGGCGTCGAGGAGCCGCGGCGGGCAGGTCGGCAGCAGTGTGAAGCCGACCAGGCCGAGGAGCGTGGAGAGCATCAGCCAGGTGCGGGCGGCACGGTAGCGGGCGGGGCGCCGGCGGAAGAGCCAGATGAGAATGGCCGGGGTGACCAGATAGTGCAGCGAGGCGTACGCGAAGTCGGCGGGTATGCCGAGGGCGGGGGTCTGGCTGAACAGGCGGTTGAGGGGGTGTTCGGCGTTGAGGACGAGTGCCTTCTCGGCCCGGAGTATCGCCATGCCGTGGTCGACCGCGGTCGTCACATCACCGCGCGCGAGCAGCCGGCCGGTCGAGTACGCGGCGTAGACCACAGCGATCAGCGTGAACTCGGTCCACCAGCGGGGCCGATGGCGGGTCGCGGTGTACGGCATCCGAACGCTTCTCCAGTTTGTGTTCAGGCGGCCATCGGCCACCGATCAACCGTACGGTGTACGAGAAAGTGCTCGGGCGCCGGGTCCCGACCTGTAGTGGGACGCTGAGATCCGCCCGGAGGTTGCCCTGCGTTCAGGTGCGAGATGATGGGACGACACCGCTCGTGAACCTCAGGAGAGCCCTCATGGCACCGCGCATCCTGCTCGCCCGGCACGGCCAGACCGAGTGGTCGCTGCTCGGCAGGCACACCGGCCGGACGGACATCCCCCTCCTCGAAGAGGGCAGGCGCGGGGCGAAGCTGCTGGGTGAGCGGCTGCACCGTTCCCCGTGGTCGGGCCTGCAGGGCGTCGAGGTCCGCACAAGCCCGCTGGTGCGGGCGAGCGAGACCTGCGCGCTCGCGGGGTTCGCGGAGCGGGCGTCCGAGTGGGACGCGCTGATGGAGTGGGACTACGGGGCGTACGAGGGCCTGGCCCCGGCGGCGATCTGGGCGGACCGCCCGGACTGGTTCATCTGGCGCGACGGCGTCCCCGAGGGTGAGACTCTGGCCCAACTCGGCGCCCGCGCGGACGAGGTGGTGGAGTGGGCCCGCTCGGCGGACCGTGACGTGCTGGTCTTCGCGCACGGCCACATCCTGCGCGTCCTGGGGGCGCGATGGCTGGGCTTGGACCCGTCGTTCGCGGCGAGGATCCGGCTGGATCCGACGTCGCTGTCGGTGCTGGGGTGGGCGTACGGCGAACCGGCGGTGGACCGCTGGAACGACACGGGACACATGGAGTTCTGAGGGTCCCGCCGACCGGGGCTGCGCGTACTCAGACGCGCCGCACCACATCCCCGTGCCGGTCCAGGAACGCCCCCACGCCCCCCGCCCTGCGCTGCGACAGCAGCACCCGCGCCGTGTCCGTCAGCATCGACTGGATACGGGACGACTTGACCTCCTCCAGCAGGTCAAGCACCTGGTGGCCCGCCTGGGCCGCCTCGGCGGGGGAGCCCGCGCGGGCCAGGTCCAAGGCCAGTTCCGCGCGGTACAGGGCCAGGTTGCGGGTGAAGCGGCGGTCCTGGAGGGCCGCCGCCCGGTGTGCGTGGCGGGCCGCCCGGGACCATTCGCCCAGCGCCGACCAGCACTGGGCCTGCAGCGCCTCCAGTTCCGGCTCGGCGAAGAAGGACATCCACTCCGGGTCCGCGTCCGCGGCTCCCCGGTCGAAGTACGTATGCGCCCGCGCCAGGGACTTCTCGCAGGCGCTGCGGTCCCCGAGCCCTGCCCAGCCGCCCGCCTCGCGCAGCGCGAGCAGCGAAAGGAGCCGCGGTGAGGCCAGCCGCCCGGCCGCCCGCTGCCCCGCCTGGGCCGAGCGCACCGCCTCCCGGTAGCGGCCCGCGTCCCGCGCCAGGAACGACGTGTTGCAGAAGGCGTGCGCCTCGAGCGCGCCGTCGCCCGCCACCCGCGCCGTCGCCAGCGCCTCCGCGTAGTGCGAGCGCGCATCGTCGACGCGGCCCGAGTCGTGCGCCAGCCAGCCCACCGAGATGGCGAGTTCGCCCGCCCCGGCGTGCAGCCGGTCCGCGGTGGAGCGACGTGCCGCCGTCCCCTCGTCGAGCAGTGCGTACGCCGCCCGGAGCGGCTGCGCGGCCCGGCGGTAGAGCCCGTCCGCGCCGTGCCGGTCGTCGAGCAGCCGGATCCGCCGTACCGCCTCCTCGACGGCGTTGACCTCCGCCTCGCCGACCCGGCGCTGGTTGGGCACAAGACCGAGTCCGAGCCCGAGGGACGCGGCCGCCACCGTGGTGGTGCCGCTCGTCATGAATGCGCGACGCAGCACGTCGCTCTCCTCGTCGATGTCGCTGTCAATGTCGAAGGGGCAGAAGGGGTGCGCCGGTTCGGGTACCCGGCTCCGCCCGCCCCGCACCCGTTCCCGCGCGGTGAAGCCCAGGTCCGCCAGCGTCAGACCGTGGAACATGTGCAGGAACACCCGCTCGTACGCGTAGTTCGGGCAGCGGATCTCGCCGGCCTCGACCCGCCCGATGTAGCGGGCGTCGCACGAGACCTGCTCGCCGATCTCCCGGGCGGCCTTGCGTACCGCCGCCGCGAACTCCCCCGGCGAGCGCTGCCCGCGCAGCCCGCGGAAGGCAAGGTTGGGAACCGCCTGTGATGCCTGCCGTGCCTGCCCAGATGCCTGTGACGACGACGCCATGGCCGAGCCCTCTCTTGGTGCACCGTGTTCCGGCGGAGCAAGAACGTACCTGCTGTGACGGGCCGCACACGCAGGGTTTGCCTACAAAAGGGATATCTCCCCCTCGATCTGCCATGAACTGCCATCCTTTGCGGCGGCGTGCCGCCGTAGCCCTTGACGCGTACGGGCGTTGAACCATCCGGAGGCGCGATACGTGTCTCCACTCGAGCGAGGAGGGGATCCCCTTGTTGGAGGTCGGCATGGAGACCAGCACCCTTGGCGGCTCACGCACGACTGCGACGACTGCTCGCCACAGGCCAACACCCGACAGCAGCGCACCACCTCACGGCGCACCCGCCCACACCCCGCCCGTCGACTCCGCCGAGCCCTGCGACCTGGTGACCGTCCCCGCCCGACAGGGGCTCGAAGCGGTCGACATCCTGCGTCGCGGCGCCGCCCCTGCCGTCGGCCCCGTACTCCACGACGGCACCTGCGACACCCTCGGCTTCCTGGTGCCGCCCGGCACCGCCGACGGCTGGGACATGCCGGGCAGCGCCTGTACGCAGACCTCGGGACGCGGTCTGCGTATCCCCGCCGAGCCCCCGGTCACCGGCTCGGGCTGGCTGCTCCCGCCGGACGACTCGGACCCGGTCACCGACCCGGCGGTGCTGCGCGAGGCGCTCGGCGAGGCGGCCCGGCTGATCGAGGCCGCCGACAACTGCCGCTGAGCCCCCTCATCGGCTCTGTGCCGATAATGGGCTGATGGCAAAGAGCAAGCGGCGCAGCCGTACGGGCGGGGCAGGCAGCCCCGAACCCGTCGTCGAGCAGGTGGGCGGCGGGCTCGCCGAGCTGATACCCGACCGTGAGCGGCCGCGCGGCTGGACACTGCTCATCGACGGTGCCCCGCAGTCCCATGTCGACCTCGACGACCCGGTCCATCTCTCCTTCGAGTACCAGCGCCGCCTCGGCCATGTCATCGATCTCGCCGCCCCGCCCGGCCGCCCCCTTCAGGCCGTTCATCTCGGCGGCGGTGCCTTCACTCTCGCCCGCTACATCGCGGCGACCCGCCCCCGCTCCACCCAGCAGATCGTGGAGCTGGACGCCCAGCTGGTCCAACTGGTCCGTCGGCAGCTCCCGTTGGACCCGGCCGCGCGCATACGCGTCCGGTCCACCGACGCCCGCGCCGGGCTCGGCAAGGTCCCGGACGGCTGGGCGGACCTGGTCATCGCCGATGTCTTCAGCGGCGCCCGCACACCCGCGCATCTGACCAGTACGGAATTCCTCGCCGAGGTGCGCAGGGTTCTTGCGTCGGGCGGGTTCTACGCCGCGAATCTCGCCGACGGGCCGCCGCTGGCGCATCTGCGCGCCCAGGTCGCCACCGCCGCCACGGTCTTCCCCGAGCTCGCCCTCGCCGCCGATCCGACCGTGCTGCGCGGCCGCCGCTTCGGCAATGCGGTGCTGCTCGCCTCGGACGTCCCGCTGCCCGTCGCGGAACTGACCCGCCGCGTGGCGGGCGACCCGCACGCCGGACGGGTCGAACACGGAAGGGCGCTGGCCGACTTCACGGGCGGCGCGGCCGCGGTCACTGATGCGAGCGCGAAGCCGTCACCCGTACCGCCGCCGGCCGTCTTCCGTTAGGGCCTGTCGTTCGGATCTTGCCGGGCTCGCGTGCCCTGGCACGCACTCCCCCGTAGCCCTTCGGGCACGGGAGGTGCCCCCACGCCGCGTTGTCGTCAGTCGCCGACGCTCCGCGTCGGCTCTCCCCCTGCCTTCGGCGGGGGGACCCCCATCCTCCGGCCTGCGATCGCACGCACCGCAGTGACATCAGCCGCTCCGCGGCGGGCCGCTCACTGATCCGGCCTGATCCAAACGACAGGCCCTAGCGCTCGTCGAACTCGACCATCGGCGGATGGCCGTTCCACGTGCAGAAGACCGAACTCTCGCGGCCGTCCTTGGTGAACGTCACCCGGATCCACTCCGGCTGCTTCCAGACCTGCATCTGCCAGCCAGCGTCCGGCGTCGCCGACACCAGTTCTGCCGACACCTCGCCGATGTCGAAGACGACCCGGCCGCCGTCGACCGTGTAGCCCTTCACGTTCCCTGACGACGGTGTCGACGAAGGGGACTGCGAGTAGGCCGGTTTCGACGTGCTCGGCTTCGCGGCGGACGGAGTGGCCGACGGTTTACGGCTCTTGTCCGGTGTGGCCGATTTCGATGCTGTCGTGCTCGGCGGCCGCCGGGTGCTGGAAGCCTGCGGCTTCGCGCCCTGCGTGGTCGCCGCGTCCGCGCTGATCGGCAGTGCACGCGGCCGGTCGTACGCGGTCCCGGACATGACGGTATGGACGCCCCACCAGGAGAGCGTGACCGCGGCCCCGGTGGACAGCGACCACGCCATGGCATGTACGAGTCCTCGATGCATCGGGGCCATACTGCACCACGCGCCCCACGTCTGTCCCAAGGAGGACTGAGCTACTCCGGATGGCGTACGGTGCCGCCCATGGCAAGTGTGCTCGTGGTCGAGGACGACCAGTTCGTGCGCTCCGCCCTCATCCGGCACTTGACCGAGGCCTCCCACACCGTGCGGAGCGTCGGCACGGCCCTGGAGGCGCTGCGCGAGGTGGCCCATTTCCGCTTCGACGTGGTCATCCTCGATCTCGGCCTGCCCGATCTCGACGGGTCCGAGGCGCTGAAGATGCTGCGCGGAATCACCGACGTACCCGTCATCATCGCCACCGCGCGGGACGACGAGACGGAGATCGTCCGGCTGCTCAACGACGGCGCCGACGACTACCTCACCAAGCCCTTCTCGGTGGAGCATCTCTCCGCGCGGATGGCGGCCGTGCTGCGCCGTTCGCGGGCCGCCGCCGGAGAGGCCCCGCCCTCGCGCGTGATCCAGGTCGGCGGGCTCTCCATCGACCCGCTGCGCCGTCAGGCCGAGCTGGACGGGGCGGCACTCGACCTGACCCGCCGCGAGTTCGACCTGCTGGCCTTTCTCGCCGGACGGCCCGGCGTCGTCGTACCGCGCAAGGAACTGCTCGCCGAGGTCTGGCAGCAGAGCTACGGCGACGACCAGACCATCGACGTCCATCTGAGCTGGCTGCGGCGCAAGCTCGGTGAGACCGCGGCAAAGCCCCGCTATCTGCACACCCTCCGAGGTGTCGGAGTGAAGCTCGAACCTCCGACCGGAAACCGGCCGAACGGACACATGCCATGAGATGGGCGCTCGTCAAGGTCTCCCTCGCCGTCACGGTGATGGTCGTGCTCGCCTTCGCGGTACCGCTCGGGATCGTCATCAAGGAGATGGCGAGGGACCGGGCCTTCTCCAACGCCGAGCGGCAGGCCGCCGCCCTCGGCCCGACCCTCTCCATCACCGCGGACCGCGATCCGCTGGAGCGGGCCGTGCTGTCCACCCAGGCCGGTGCGGCCGGGCGGATGGCCGTGCACATACCGGCCTCCGGCGAGCCTGGCAGCCAGCCCGTGAACATCGGCACCCGCCGGGCCGCGCAGAAGGACCTGGCGACCACGCAGCGCCTCGGCCGCGCCTCCATCACCGAGGTCACGGACGGCTCCGCCCTGCTCCAGCCCACCGCCATCAGCACCGGCCAGATCGCCGTCGTCGAGGTCTTCGTCCCCGACGGCGAGGTCTCCAACGGCGTCGACACCGCCTGGCTGGTGCTCGCGGGCGTCGGTCTGGCGCTGGTCGTCGGCTCGGTCGCGGTCGCCGACCGGCTCGGCATACGGATGGTGCAGCCCGCCCAGCGGCTCGCCGGCGCCGCGCACGACCTCGGCGAGGGCAAGCTCGGCGCCCGCGTTCCCGAGGAGGGCCCGACCGAACTGCGCTCCGCCGCGATCGCCTTCAACTCCATGGCCGACCAGGTGGTCCAGCTGCTCGCCAACGAACGCGAACTGGCCGCCGACCTCTCGCACCGGCTGCGTACACCACTGACGGTGCTGCGCCTCAACGCCGCCTCGCTCGGCGAAGGCTCGGTCGCCGAACAGACCAGGTCCGCCGTCGAGCAGCTCGAGCGCGAGGTCGACACGATCATCCGTACCGCGCGCGAGGCCAAGCCGCAGACCGCGGCGACCGGACCCGGCGCGGGCTGCGACGTCTCCGAAGTCGTCCGGGAGCGGATGGACTTCTGGTCGGCGCTGGCGGAGGACGAGGGCCGCAAGGTGCGGGTCGCGGGCGTCGGCCGTCCCGTACGCATCCCGGTCGCCCGCCCCGAACTGGCTGCCGCGCTCGACGCGCTGCTCGGCAATGTCTTCCGGCACACCCCGGAGGGCACCGCCTTCTCGGTCGACGTGCACAACGGCGAGGACGCGGTCATCGTCCTGGTCTCGGACGCGGGACCGGGGATCACCGACCCTGAGGCGGCCATGGCCCGCGGCAACAGCGGGGGCAGGGACGGCTCGACCGGGCTCGGCCTGGACATCGCGCGCAGGGTGGCGGAGTCGACGGGCGGGGACGTACGGATCGGCAGCTCGGTGCTCGGCGGCACGGAGGTACGCATCTGGATCGGCCTCGACCCGCGTGAAGGCGTGGGGCCGGAGCGCCGCCGGGGCCACCGCGGCGGCGTCAAGCGCCGCAAGCGAGCCTCCGCCTGACCGGTCCGTCCGGAGCCGCTTCGCCCGTAGCCGGTCCGTCCGTGGCCGCGGGGTTGCGGGGGGTTGCGAGGCTGCGGGACTGCGGGAGCCTCTCTCAGCCGCCCGCACTGGTCTCTACCATTAATCGCTTCCGATGGCTTCCTTAAGGCCGTCCTAAGAAGTTCAACCCCCGCCCCGAACCGGTCATTTGTCCGTTTCCGTATCGCTAGCGTGCTGCCTCACCACCCCCCACCCCCGTAACGCAGAGGCAGGCACGCAATGGGCAGCAGTACGCACCGGCGCAGGGCGAGCGTCAGGACCAAGGCGGTCGGCGCCGTCGTCGCGGCCGCGGTGATCGGCGGCGCGGCATTCGCCCTCACGGGAACCGCGCAGGCCGCGTCCGTCGGAGCCGCGTACACCAAGACCAGCTCCTGGAGCGGCGGTTACACCGGCCAGTACGTCATCACCAATGACACCGACACGGCGCAGTCGGACTGGACGCTCGAATTCGATCTGCCCACGGGCACCACGATCAGCTCTCTGTGGAACGGTGAGCACACCGTCAACGGCCGGCACGTCACCGTCAAGCCCGCCAGCTGGAACAAGCAGCTCGCGCCCGGCGCCTCGGTCACCGTCGGCTTCGTCACCGCCGCGAGCACCTCGGCGACCGCGGCCGACCCGACCTCCTGTCTCATCAACAAGGTCAAGTGCTCGGTGGACGACGGCGCGACCCCCCAGCCGAGCGGCCGCCCCACCGAGCAGCCCAAGCCGACCCCCACCCCGACGGCGAGCACCACCCCCACCAAGCCGCCGACCTCGACGCCGACGCCCACGCCGACGCCCACCCCCAGCGGCGGCACCGGGGCCGGTGCGGGCTTCGCGCCGTACATCGACACCTCGCTCTACCCGGCGTACGACCTGGTGGACACCGCGACCAAGACCGGGGTCAAGGAGTTCAACCTCGCCTTCATCACCTCCGGCGGCAGCTGCGCCCCCCTCTGGGGCGGTGTCACCGACCTCGGCAACGACCAGGTGGCCTCCCAGATAGGCGCGCTGCGCGCCAAGGGCGGCGATGTCCGCGTCTCCTTCGGCGGTGCCGCGGGCTCCGAGCTGGGTCTGAAGTGCTCCTCCGCCGACGAGCTGGCGAAGGCGTACGGCAAGGTCGTCGACCAGTACAAGCTCACCAAGGTCGACTTCGACATCGAGGGCGCGGCCCTGCCGGACACCGCCGCCAACTCCCGCCGCTCGCAGGCGATCGCGCAGCTCCAGAAGTCCCACCCGGGCCTGGACGTCTCCTTCACCCTGCCGGTGATGCCGGAGGGCCTGACCCAGCCCGGCGTGGACCTGGTCGCCGACGCCAAGAAGAACGGCGTGAAGGTCTCCGCCGTCAACATCATGGCGATGGACTACGGGCCCGCCTACAGCGGTGACATGGGCCAGTACGCGATCCAGGCGGCGACGGCGACCCAGGCGCAGATCAAGGGCGTGCTCGGTCTGTCGGACGCGGCCGCGTGGAAGGCCGTCGCCGTCACCCCGATGATCGGCGTCAATGACGTCGCGGTCGAGATCTTCAAGGTCGACGACGCCACGCAGCTGGTCGACTTCGCGAAGTCGAAGGGCATCGGCTGGCTGGCCATGTGGTCGGGAGCGCGTGACAAGCAGTGCGCGGGCGGCGCGAAGCCGTCCGCGGACGCGACGTGCTCCTCGATCGTCCAGGAGCCGCTGGCCTTCACGAAGGCGTTCGGCGCCTTCAAGTAACCACCAGGCCCCCCACCCGCGCGTCCCGGCCGGACCACCCCCCATCCGGCCGGGGCGCGCCTTTTCATCGCCCTCGGTGGCCGAGCACGGCGACGGCCCGGTCGAAGGCCGAGTCCCTGTTCTTCGCGAACTCCTCGTCGGTGAAGACCGGTTCCCGCAGGTGGGGCGGGATGCCCGGGCCGTCGAAGGTGGTGCCGGAGCGGGTCAGGAACTCCTCGTTGGGCAGCATGACCTGCCAGCCGCCGGGGAGCTCGCGCTCCATCACGTCCGAGAAGACGCCCTGCGTGTTCTCCCCGATCCTGACCGTCCGGCCGGGCCGCCCGATGAGCGCCTGGGTGAAGGTCTCTCCGGCACTGATGGTCGAGCCGCCGGTCAGCACGGCGATCGGGCCGGTGTAGCGAGGGCGGCCGGCGGCGGGCTGTACGTACTGCGGCTGCGGGCGCGTGAACCGCGTCGGATCGGCGGGGTCGTTACGCGCCCGCTTGGCGTAGGCGAAGTACGGACGGTCGGTGAGGCGTCCGGCGAGCTGAAGTCCCAGCGAGTCCGAGCCGCCGCCGTTGATCCGCAGATCGATGATCAGGCCCTTCAGCCGGGCGGTGGTCGCCGGCGTGAGGATCGCGTCCAGGGTCTTGTCGAGTACGGCGCTGTTGGCCTCGAAGTCCTCAGCCTCGGTGTAGCCGCCGAAGCCGGAGATCCGGATGTAGCCCTGGTCGCCGGGGAGTTCGGCGTAGCTGATCCGGCCGCCCGCGAACTGCCGGAGCTTGCCGCCCTTCAGATCGCGCTTCTCGATGTACGAGGTGACCTTGGCGTCCAGCTCCTCGTCCGGCATCACCGTGCCCGGCCGGACCGTGCCGTAGGAACCCGTCGTGCCCGCGAGCACGGCGACGTGCGCGTCGTGCAGCGGCGAGACCATCTCCCGGAAGACCGCGAAGAGTTCGGCGTCGGTCGTGTGCGCGTCGATCCGGGGGCGGTAGCGGTCCCGTACGGCGTGCCAGTCGATTCCCTTGGCAGAGAAGAAGGGGTAGTTCTCCTCGAAGGACTGCCAGAAGACGTCGAAGGCGGCGACCGGGCCGCGGGGCGCCGGTTCGAGGCAGGCGGCGGGCAGCGCGTCGAGGCGCCGCAGACCGCGGTCGCCGGGTGAGCCGTCGATGTGCATCCAGGCCCGGTCCGGGCGGCCGGTGGACCGCACGGTGAAGACAAATCCGTGGTCGTTGGCGTACCGGGCCGCCCCGCCCTGACCACCGGCGCGCTCGGCGGACAGCCCCTTGAAGCAGCTGATGCCGGTGACCTGGTATTCCTGCAACCGGCCCTTGTTCAGCGAGAACACCTCGCCGTAGCCGTCCACCTGCCACACCCCGCTCGGCGGACGCTGCGGCGGCGGTGAATGCGCGCCGGCCGGGGCGAGGGGCAGGGCCACGCTCGCGGTGACCGCGAGCAGCGCGGCCGCCGCGACAGTCCTGCAGATGGTGCCCGATCCACTCCTGAGCTGCATGGTCATGCCTTCCCCGTAAGCCGTCGATCCCGTACCACCACGATCGACGGTGTGGCCCTTCGGGGACATCCCGCTGTCAGGTCACTCCGGGGTGGGGAAAACCCCCGAGACCATTGAGTGATTCATCGCCCCTCTCCGTACTGATGGGCATGAACGACACGGTTGCCCCGATCACTCCTATCACCGCCAAAACCCGACAGGCCCCGCGCAAGGCCGCGTTCTTCGACGTGGGCGGCACGCTGGTGCGGCAGGCACTGTGGAACGAGCCCGGCCTCGCCGCCTATCTGCGCCACGCGGTGGCGGGCGATCTGATGGTGCTGATGTCCAGCTCCCCGCTGCCCGTGGTGGCCCCGCTCGCGGCCCGCCTGGGCGCGGACGAGGTGCTGACCTGCATGCGGGGGCAGGGCAAGGGATACGCGGCGCGCACTCTCATGCGGGAGTACGGCTTCGACCCGGCGGACTGCCATGCGTACGCGGACGAGGCGGCCGACCTCGCCCTGCTGGCCGAGGTCGGCAACCCCGTGGTGGTGGGCGACGATCCGGTGCTGCTGCGTCATGCCCGCCGGGGTACGTGGAAAGTGCTCAGCGACTGAGGTCGCCTGCCTTTATCGCGTCGAGCAGCGCGGCGAGCGTCACCCGGTTGGTGGTGGCGATCTGCGTGGGCCGGTCGCTCTCCCGGAAGTGGATGTCACCGCTGGTAGCGGCCAGTTCGACGCACTCGCCTTCGCCGCCACCACTGAACGAGGACTTCTGCCATGCGAGTTGGGGCATTGGGGTTCCCTTCACAGTGCGTACATCACGTGCTGGATCAAGCTCAGCGAGTCGCGGGACTCATGCGACTCCGGGGCAGACTCGGGGTCGACCGGGGCGAGCGCCAAGCTCGACAGCCTCTCGAACATTTTGGCGTACTCGTCGAGTTGCTCTCCATCCCGCAGGAACAGCGAGTTCATCGGGTGCTCCAGGTAAACGGTGTCCAGCTCGGGTGTTCCGCCCCCGAAGACGGCGAACGACCGGCTGTACGCGGAGTAGACGCCAGCCTCGAACGGGAAGATCCGCAAGGTCACATGGGGGAGGCGGGCCACCTCGATCAGCCGGAGCAATTGTCTGCGCATCACCCTTGGGCCGCCGACTTGCGCATGGAGTGCGGCCTCGTGGATGACAGCGCGGTAGGTGACTGGTTTTTCGCCCGTCAGTACGCGCTGGCGTGTGAGCCGGAACTCGACGTAACGCTCGGCTCGTTGGTGATCCCCCTCAGCCTCGCTGAGCACGGCCCTTGCGTACTCCTCGGTCTGCAGCATGCCCGGAATGAACAGCGGTTCGTGGGTCCGCAGGACTGTGGACCGGGACTCCAGCTCGGCCAGGTCCCGGGCGGTGGGGCCGATCGTGTCGTCGAAGTCGTCCCACCAGCCGTTACCCCGTTCCTGGGCCATCTCCATGATCCCGTCAAACAGGGGACCGTAAGCGCACCCGTACTCCCGCAGCAGCATGTACAGGCGGTTGCGCGAGACATCGATCCGCCCCGCCTCGATGTTGCTGATCCGCGTCCGGTCCGCGTCGAGCAGCGCTCCGGCCCGGTCGCCGGAGAGACCGGCGCTGTTTCTGAGCTTGCGCAGCTCCAGGCCGAGCCGACGCTGGCGCTCGCTGGGGTTGCTCCTCGGTGGCATGTGTGTGACCTCCTGCGATGCAGTCTGCCGAGGCGAACTGCCCTGGTCCACAAGGTCGTTCGTGCATCACCCACACCGGTGACACTCCGCGGAAACGGTTGCAACTGGCACGCACCGTTGCCTACGGTCGAGCTCACCGCACACCCCATCTGGAGGCGCCCGTATGGAGGACCCCCCGACCGGCGACGTGTCGCTGGTCTTTCCGCCCGACCCCTTATGGGTCCGCGCGGCACGTGAGACCGTCCGTACGCTCCTCGCCGCGACCCGGCGGACCGAGCTGATCGACACCGCGACTCTGCTCACCTCCGAGGCGGTGACGAATGCCATCAATGCCTGTGTACTCAAGGGCTGCACCGCCCCCGTGACGCTCTTCGCGGGATGGGCGGACGCCCACCGCCTCCGGATCCTCGTGCACGACGAGGCACCTGGCGTCCCGGCCTGCCAGACACCCGCCGACGAGGACGAGAGCGGTCGCGGCATGCAGCTGATCTCCTACGGCGCGGACGCGTGGGGCGTGTGCACCCATGGCCCGGGCCGGGGCAAGGCAACCTGGTTCGAGCTGCTTCACTGAGTTCCGGAGGCTGATCATCCACCGGAAGGACAGTGTGTTGAGTTCACATCGGATGTCCCTTCTCGCGCTCATTCTCTGCGCGGGAGCCCTCGGAGCGGGCCCTTCCCAGGATCCGGCGGACGAGGCCGAGGAGGAGTACTGGACGGCGGAGCGCATGGCCGATGCCGTGCCGGTCGACTCCGCGCGAGGCGCGTCCCGTATGTGGGCGGCCGCGCCTCCCACGGTCAGGAAGGGGGAGTACTTCGACGGGCTGCCGATGGTGGGCACCTTCTTCTACGACGGCAAGCCGCTCGGCGGCAGAGCGACCTCCTGCACCGGCAGCGTCGTCCACAGCGGCACCAGGGATCTCGTCCTCACCGCCGGTCACTGCGCCAAAGGCCTCAAGCGCGCCACGCACGGCGTCTTCGTACCGCAGTACCGCCATGGAGCATCGGCCGACGACCAGCCCGGCGGCGTCTTCGAGGTGCAGCGGGTCTTCGTCGACCCGAGGTACGAGCAGAACACCAAGAAGCCCGTCTCCGACCTGGACTTCGCCTTTGTGCGCCTCGCCCCCAACGTCAGGGGCAGGCCCGAGGACGTCACCGGGTCGCTCACCTTCACCCGGGCCTCCGGCTATCGTCACAACGCCACCGTGATCGGCTATCCCAGCGGCGAAGGCGTCAACAAGAAGCACCAGGCGCTGCGTTGCGACGTCGCCACCCAACGGCTCACCGGCTTCCGGCAGATGAGGATGACCTGCGGCGGTTTCTACGGAGGAGTCTCCGGCGGTCCCTGGATCACGGACTACGACCCCGCGACCCGCACCGGCAAGGTCATCGGCAACACCGGCGGCTACAACGGCGGCGGCAACGACGAGAACGTCGACTGGATCACCTACTCGCCGCTGTACGCCAAGGACGCCCAGGCCCTGTACGACGACGCCGTGGCGGGCAGGAGCGACGCGGACATCAAGCGCCCTCCGTACCGGCGGTGAACCGCCGGCTCAAGCACCGGCTGACCCACCGGCCCTGAGCTACGCCGGAGGCTCCGGCAGCACCCCCGTCCGCGCCAGCTCCCCGTACCAGTACGCGCTCGACTTGGGCGTACGGGCCAGCGTCTCGTAGTCCACGTACACCGCGCCGAAGCGCTTGCCGTACCCGTACGACCACTCGAAGTTGTCCATCAGCGACCACAGGAAATAGCCGCGCACATCCGCGCCGTCCACGATCGCCTGGCCGACCGCGAGGAGATGGCCGTGCAGATAGCGGATGCGGTCGGGGTCGTGGACCGAGCCGTCGGCGGAGGGCTTGTCGACGTACGCCGCGCCGTTCTCGGTGATCATCAGCGGCAGGCCCGGAGCCTCGCGGGTGTAGTGCAGCAGCAGGTCGTAGAGGCCGGTCGGGTCGATGGACCAGCCCATCTCCGTGAGGTCGCCGGGCGGCTGGTGGAAGGAGACCGCGTCCGCGCCCGGCCAGGGTGAGTGCTCGCTCGCGCCGTGGCCGTCATTGCGCTCGCCGTGATTGTCAGTGGCAGCCGATACAACTGCAGGTGCGTAGTAGTTCAGTCCGAGCGAGTCGAGGGGGTGCTTGATGACTGCGAGATCGTCACCGTGGACGAAGGACCAGTCGGTGAGGCGCGCCGTGTCCGCGAAGAGATCTTCCGGATACGTGCCCTTCAGCATCGGGTCCGCGAAGATCCGGTTCGCGAGCGCGTCGATACGGCGGCGCGCGTCCAGGTCCTGGGGGCTCTGGCTTCTCGCCCTGACCACGCTCGGATTGAGGCTGACGGAGAGCTGGGCGCCGGCGGGGAGCGCCGAGCGCAGCGCCTGGGCGGCCAGACCGTGGCCGAGGTTGAGATGGTGGGCCGCGCGCAGGGCGGCGACCGGGTCGGTGCGGCCGGGGGCGTGGACCCCGGAGCCGTATCCGAGAAAGGCGCTGCACCAGGGCTCGTTGAGGGTGGTCCACATATCCACGCGGTCGCCGAGGGCGTCGGCGACGATGCGGGCATAGTCGGCGAAGCGGTGCGCGGTGTCCCGCTCGGGCCAGCCGCCCGCCGCCTCCAGCTCCTGGGGCAGGTCCCAGTGGTAGAGGGTGAGCACGGGGCGTATGCCGCGCTCCAGCAGATCGTCGACGAGGCCGCGGTAGAAGTCGAGGCCGCGCTGGACGGCGGGGCCGCGTCCGGTGGGCTGCACGCGTGGCCAGGAGACCGAGAAGCGGTACGCGTTGACGCCGAGGCCCGCCATCAGGGCGACGTCCTCGGTGCGGCGGTGGAAGTGGTCGACCGCCCTGTCCCCGGTGTCACCGCCTTCCACCTTGCCCGGCGTACGGCTGAAGGTGTCCCAGATCGACGGCGTGCGGCCGCCTTCCCGCACCGCTCCCTCGATCTGGTACGCGGCGGTGGCGGTGCCCCACAGGAAGGCGGGCGGAAAGGTCATAGGCATGGCGGACATGGGTGTGCTCCCAACATGTGCGTAGGTACGGGGATGTGAGGAGGTGTCAGCCCTTGACGGCGCCCTGCATGATGCCGCCGACGATGTGCTTGCCGAACAGGACGAAGGCGATCAGCAGGGGCAGCGTGCCCAGCAGCGCGCCCGCCATGATCACCGACTGGTCGGGGATGAAGCCCCGGCCGAGCCCGGTCAGCGCGACCTGCACGGTGGGGCTGCCGTTCTGGGTCAGCGCGATGATCGGCCAGAAGAAGTCGTTCCAGGCCATGACGAAGGTCAGCATCCCCAGCACCGCCATCGCGGGCCGCGCGGCGGGGAAAACGACATGCCACACCACACGCCAGCTGCTCGCGCCGTCCACGCGCGCCGCCTCGATCAGCTCGGTGGGCAGCGCCTCCATGAGGTACTGCCGCATGAAGAACACGCCGAAGGCGCTGACCAGGGTCGGCAGGATGACGGACTGCAACTGGTCGGTCCAGGACAGCTCGGCGATCAGCATGTACAGCGGTACGACGCTGAGCTGCGGCGGCACCATCATCGTGCCGATCACCAGCAGGAGCAGGAGGTTCTTGAAGCGGAAGCGGAGTTTGGCGAAGGCGAAGCCGGCGAGCGTCGAGAAGATGACGGTCCCGGTGGCGATCGACCCGGCGACGATCGTGGTGTTGAGCAGGGCGGTGCCCATATTGGCGTCGGTCCAGGCGAACTGGAGATTCTTGAAGAGATTGCCGCCGAACCAGAAGGGCGGGGGAGTCTGCGCGAGCCGGGTGTTGTTGCGGGAGGCGGCGATCGCCGTCCACACCAGCGGGAAGAGGGAGCCGACGGTGAAAATGATCAGTACGGCATAGGTGATCCGCCCGCCGTGCAACTGGCGTCCGGCGCGGCTTCTGGCGGGCTTGGCAGTCAGCAAGGTCGTCATCGTCGTACCCCCTACGCGCTCTTGCTCAGGTGGCGGGCGAGCAGCCAGTTCACCGCGCCGATCAGCAGCAGGATCAGGAACATAGACCAGGCGATCGCGGACGCCCGGCCGAGATGGAGATTCACCCAGCCCTGCTCGTACAGATAGAGCCCGAGCGTCTGGAACTGGTGGTCGGCGCCCCCGGTCGCACCCGCGCTGCCGTTGAACAGCAGCGGCTCGCCGAAGAGCTGGGTCGCACCGATCGTCGAGACCACGCAGGTGAACAGGATCGTGTGCCGCAGCGAGGGGACGGTGACATGGATGAACTGCTGCCACCGCGAGGCGCCGTCCAGCGCGGCCGACTCGTAGAGATCGTTCGGGATGGCCTGCATCGCCGCCAGATAGATCAGCGCGTTGTAGCCCGTCCAGCGCCAGATGACGATGGTGGAGACAGCCAGTTGGGAGGTCCAGGTGCCGTTCTGCCAGTCGATCTTGTCGAAACCGACCAGGCCCAGCGCCCAGTTGATCATTCCGTAGTCGCGCCCGAAGAGGAGCACGAAGACGAGCGTCGCGGCGGCCACCGAAGTGGCGTACGGAGTCAGCGCGGCGACGCGGAAGAACATCGAGCCGCGCAGCCGGTAGTTGAGCAGATGCGCGATGCCCAGCGCGATGAGCAGCTGCGGCACCGTGGAGATCAGCCCGATGGTGACCGTGTTGCGCAGCGCGTTCCAGAAGAACTCGTCCTCAAGGAGCCGGGAGAAGTTCCGCAGCCCCACCCATTCCATGTCGGTGGGCGCGGTGAGCTCCACCCGGTGCAGCGAGGCCCAGCCGGTGTAGAGCAGCGGAAAGAGCCCGAAGGCCAGGAAGAACACGAAGAACGGCGCGACAAAGGCGTACGGACTCCACTTGACGTCCAGCCGGTAGCGGCGGCTGCGCCGGGCCCGCCGGCGCTGGTCGGCCGGCGCCTCGGACCGTGTGCCGGACGACGTGCGCGGGGCCGCGCCCTCCTCCCCCTGGGAGGGCGCGGCGGCCGGTGCGTCACTTGCCATACCGGTCACTGGTCCAGCGCGTTGTCGATCGCCTTCACCGCCGCGTCCCACCCTTCCTTGGAGGACCGGCCCTTCTGGTCGACCTGGAGCATGCCGATGTCTCCCAGGTTCTGCGCGATGATCAGGTCCTTCGGCCCGATGATCTGGACCGGCACACCCTCGGCGGCCTTGGAGAAGATCTCCCCGATGGGCGCGTTGCCGAAGTACGCGTGCTTGGCGCCGGAGACCTCGGGCAGGGAGTACGCGGCCTTGGCGCTCGGGAAGCTGCCGCGCTTGGCGAAGAGCCTCGCCTGCTGCTCGGGTGCGGTCAGCCAGGCGGCGAGCTTGGCCGCCTCCTCCTTGTTCTTGCCCGCGTCCGGGACGGTCAGGAAGGAGCCGCCCCAGTTGCTGGGCTTGGGCGCGGCGGCCACGTCCCACTTGTCCTTGCCCGCGGCCCCGCCCTTGTCCTGGATGTAGCCGAGCATCCAGGCGGGGCAGGAGACGGTGGCGAAGGTGCCGTTGGCGAAGCCCTGGTCCCAGGCCGGCGTGAACTGCTGGAGCTTGCCGGTCAGCCCTTCCGTCGCGAACGAAGCCGCGATGTCCCAGGCCTGCTTCACGGCCGGGTTGGTCTTGTAGACGATCTTGCCGTCCTTGTCGTAGAAGCGGTTCTCGTTGCTGCCGGTGATCGCCGACATCACACCGGTCGCCGAGTCCACGAACGCCGTGCCCTTGGGCGCCTTCGCCTTGAACTGCTGGCCCGCGTCCAGGTACTTGTTCCAGTCGCCCGCCCACAGCTTGCCGACCGCCTCACGATCGGTGGGCAGTCCGGCCTTGGCGAAGAGGTCCTTGCGGTAGCAGATGCCCTGCGGCCCGATGTCGGTGCCGAGCGCAATCGTCTTGCCGTCCTTGGTGGTTGCCTGCGCCCACTT
This sequence comes from Streptomyces sp. NPDC005408, assembly GCF_040606445.1. Lineage (NCBI taxonomy): Bacteria > Bacillati > Actinomycetota > Actinomycetes > Kitasatosporales > Streptomycetaceae > Streptomyces > Streptomyces sp. NPDC005408. The sequence continues at coordinate 27,363 of NZ_JBEXEX010000012.1, forward strand.
CCAGGGCAGATACGCGTCCTTCTGCACGCCCTCCGTCTTGCCGAGGTCGATCAGCTTGCCCCCCTGAGTGGCAGTGATCTCCGCGATGTTGTTGACCTCGACGGCCTGGATGTCGGCGAGTCCGCTGCCGCTGCCCAGGTGCGTCAGCAGCTGCGGGTAGTAGTTCTCGTTCCGCTCGATCGAGGTCTGCTTGATCTCGATGTTCTTGTGGAGCTTCATGTACTCGTCGTACAGACCGGCCTCCTTGAGGCCGAATGCGCCGAAGACCCCTACAGTGAGCGTGGTCTTGCCCTTGCCACCACCGCCGCCGTTGGAGGCACTGCCTGTGGGTTCGTCGCTGTCCTTGGCACAGCCGGCCAGCAGACCGGCGCCGAGCGCGGCGACGACCGCGAGGATTACTGCCCTGCGCATTGCGTCCTCCTTGTGCCCTGACGTGCCGACCCCCCGGCCAACTGGCGTGCAGCGCCATTACGTTGACGTTCTGCGGCTCGGGCGGGGAACGTGCGGGTTGTGTATGAGTCAGGTACGGTGGGAGCGCTCCCATATGTGATGTGTTGAAGAGTCGCGGCTCACCGAAGGGGTGTCAAGGCACCCGGCACGTTATGTTCTCGGACGGCGAAGCCTGGGGAGGCGGAGATGGTGTCTCGGACAATCCGTACGCGCAGCGGAGGGCGGGGCACGGGCAGGCCGACGCTCGAAGAGGTCGCCGCACGCGCGGGAGTCGGCCGCGGCACGGTCTCCCGCGTGATCAACGGCTCGCCCCGGGTCAGCGAAGCCACCCGCGCCGCCGTCGAGGCGGCCGTCGCCGAACTCGGGTACGTACCCAACCGCGCGGCCCGCGCGCTGGCCGCCAACCGCACCGATGCGATCGCCCTCGTCGTCCCCGAGCCCGAGGACCGGTTCTTCGCCGAGCCGTACTTCTCCGACATGGTCCGCGGTGTCGGCGCGGCACTCGCCGACACCGACATGCAGCTGCTGCTCACGCTCGCCGGCAGCGACCGCGAGCGCCGCCGCCTGGCCCAGTATCTGGCCGCCCACCGCGTCGACGGCGTTCTGCTGGTCTCGGTGCACGCCGACGACCCGATCCCGGACATGCTGGAAGACCTCTCCATCCCGGCCGTCATCAGCGGCCGCCGCTCCGCCCGCGAGACGCTCGCCGCGGTCGACTCCGACAACTTCGAGGGTGCCCGCAGCGCCGTCGCGCATCTGGCCGCCCGTGGTCGCCGCTCGATCGCGACGATCACCGGACGCCTGGACGTGTACGGCGCACAGTGCCGCCTGGACGGCTACCGCGCGGCCCTCGCGGCAGCCGGCCTGCCCCCGGACCCCCGGCTGACGGCCCCGGCGGACTTCACCGAGGAGAGCGGCCGCCGCGCGATGAGGGACCTGCTGGAGCGCTGCCCGGAGCTGGACGCGGTCTTCGCGGCCTCCGACGTGATGGCGGCGGGCGCCCGCCAGGTGCTGCGCGAGGCGGGCCGCCGGATCCCGGACGACGTGGCCCTGGTCGGCTTCGACGACTCGGCGGTGGCGCGGCACATGGATCCGGCGCTGACCAGCGTGCGCCAGCCGATCGAGGAGATGGGCCGCACGATGGCCCGGGTGCTGCTTCAGGAAATTACGGGGCGGGCGACGGAGCGTCCGCAGATCGTGCTCCCGACGGAGCTGGTCGTACGCGACTCCTCGTAGGAACGATCAAGAAACGTCAAGGGCCCCGGTCCGAAGACCGGGGCCCTTGATCGATCAGGGTGAGTAACGGGACTCGAACCCGCGACATCCTGGACCACAACCAGGTGCTCTACCAGCTGAGCTATACCCACCACGACCGGTCTCTTTCCGACCGGCCGAGAAAAAGTGTACAGGGTCGGAGAGGGTGCTCGCGCCCGGGTTTACGGCCCCCTGGCGCGGGCCCTGCTCCGCTCCTGCTCCGGTGCTGATCCGGTGCTGATCCGGTCCCGCTGCGGTCCTACTCCGCGGGCAGGACGTGCTTCGCCGCGATCTTCTTCGCGGTTTCCGAGTCGGGTCCGGGCTGCGGCACGAAGACCGCTTCCCGGTAGTAGCGCAGCTCCGCGATGGATTCGCGGATGTCCGCCAGAGCCCGGTGGTTGCCGTTCTTCTCCGGACTGTTGAAGTACGCCCTCGGGTACCAGCGGCGTGCCAGTTCCTTGACCGAGGAGACATCGACGATCCGGTAGTGGAGGTACTGCTCCACCTTCGGCATGTCACGCAGCAGGAAGCCGCGGTCGGTGCCGACCGAGTTCCCGCACAGCGGGGCCTTGCCGGGCTCCTTGACGTGCTTGCGTACGTACGCCAGAACCTGCTCCTCGGCGGCTGCGAGCGTGGTGCCGCCCGCCAGCTCGTCGAGGAGGCCCGAGGCGGTGTGCATCTGCCGCACCACCTCGGGCATCGTTTCCAGCGCCGCGTCCGGCGGGCGGATCACGATGTCCACCCCTTCGCCGAGCACGTTCAGTTCCGAGTCGGTGACCAGTGCGGCCACCTCGATGAGTGCGTCGTCCGCCAACGAGAGCCCGGTCATCTCGCAGTCGATCCACACCATGCGATCGTTCATGCGTCCTACCTTAGGTCCTGCCCGGCCTGTCAGGCCGGGCAGGACATCGCGTCAGGGCGGCCTAGGGCGCACTCCGCTGGCCCGGCAGGCTCGGACGGCCGTGGCCTGACGCGTACGCGTCGGAAGGAGGCTTTCCGAGCTCCGGTGGAGCGGCCGATGTGGCCGCGGGGCCCGAGGCTCCCGCCGCCGCTGCGGCCCGCCTGGCCTGGGGGCCGGCCTGCGCCGGTACGACGGCCTCCACCACCGCGGCCGGTGCCGGCTCGCTCTGCGGGCGGCGAACCCGGTAGGCGGCCCGGTACGCGGCCGGTGAGGAGCCCAGCTGACGCCGGAAATGGCCACGCAGCGCCACCGGCGAGCGGAAGCCGCAGCGGCCCGCGACCTCGTCGACCGAGTAGTCGGAGGTCTCGAGCAGCCGCTGGGCCTGAAGCACCCGCTGGGTGATCAGCCACTGCAGCGGCGCGCTGCCGGTCAGCGAACGGAATCGCCGGTCGAAGGTGCGCCGGCTCATGTACGCCCGTGCGGCCAGAGTCTCCACGTCGAACTGTTCATGGAGATGTTCCAGCGCCCACGAGACGACCTCGGCCAGCGGGTCCGACCCGATTTCCTCTGGTAAAGACCTGTCCAGATAGCGTTCCTGCCCGCCACTGCGGCGCGGCGGCACGACCAGCCTGCGGGCGAGTGCCCCGGCGGCCTCGGTGCCGTGGTCGGTGCGCACGATGTGGAGGCAGAGGTCGATTCCGGCCGCGGTGCCCGCGGAGGTGAGCACATCGCCGTCGTCGACGAAAAGCTCGCGCGGATCGACATGGACGGATGGGTACCTCTTGGCCAGTGTCGGCGCGTACATCCAGTGGGTCGTGGCCGGGCGGCCGTCCAGCAGACCGGCCGCGGCGAGCACGAACGCACCCGTGCACAGTCCGACGATCCGGGCCCCCTCCTCATGCGCGCGCCGCAGGGCGTCGAGTGCCTCCGGCGGTGGCGGTGACGTGATCGACCGCCAGGCCGGTACGACGACGGTGCCTGCTCTGCCGATGGCCTCAAGGCCGTACGGCGCGGTCAGTTCGAGCCCGCCGGTGGTCCGCAGCGGGCCCTCCTCGCCACCGCAGACGAGCAGTCGATAGCGGGGAACTCCGGCGTCCTGACGGTCAATTCCGAACACCGAGAGCGGGATGGAACTTTCAAAGATGGGGCCACCGCTGAACAGCAGCACCGCGACGACCTCCCGGCGCCGGCGGCCGGAGAGCTTCCGTGCTGCCTCCGGTGCGGCGGAGTCCTGACTCATGACGCTAAGCCCCCCTCGGTGTTCGCGTCTCCCCGTTCGTTTCGGGCCTTTCGCTCCTGCACGTTTCCCCTCGGTTTTGCACGAGTCCCGAGTCTTCGATACTCATGATCGAATCTACTGTGTCCCGTGGCGCCGACGTGACAAGTTCGGAATCCCCCGCTATGTCGACATGGCAACTTGGCGCGAAGCATTCGATCACGAAGCGTTCCACTCGGCGGCCGCGCAGGGAAGTGCGCCTGGCACTCATGGCCCATCCACGTAGGGCGCAAGGGCCGCGAATAGTCCTTTCTTCCCTGGTGGCAAGGGGGTTGGCAGGCCATTTCGCCAAGGGAGAGCCACTGGCGTGAAGTTGGCTGAAATCATACGGGTGCGAGTGTACGAACCCGTCAGTCGCCGGGCGCACTTCCGGCCCCGTGCCGACCGCCCCGGTGCGCCCCGGGAGCAGTCCGCGCGCGGCGGCCGCGCGGCGGCGGCTCGGCCGCGCGGGCCCTGGCCGCACTGCGCTCGGACTGGCGCAGCAGCACCCGGCAGGCGGCCGTCACCGCGGCCAGGCCGAGGGCCGCAGCGGCGGCCCCGCCGACGGACGTGCCGTACACGACCAGCACGACAGGCACGAGCACGCAGCTGAAGGCCGCCCAGCGCACCACGTCGCCGGCCGACTCGGACGAGGGGTGAGGAACGCTTCCCGCGGGCCCGGCGGACGCCTCCTGTGCCCGGCGCGGCGCCCGGCGCCGTCCGTGCTGCGGGGCCGGGGAGGGGGCGGGAGAGGGGACGGAGGCCGGGGCGGACGGTGGTGCGGACACGGAAGCTCCCTGGAGGCGGCGGGGTGACCGAGGTGCCAACGACAAGTGGAGCGGTTCGGTCACCCTGGCGCGTCCCGGGCGGTGCCCAGACGGCTGTAGACACCAAGCGGCATTGCCATCCTGGGCGGGCTCGGGCATGCTCCCTGGAATGCCGTGAGAGGGGCTGTGCGCTCTGGGCAGGGAAGGAGTGTCGCCGTACCCTTGGGGTATGGGCCAGGGAAGATGATTCCCGGACACAGCTCTGCCGCCCACCGTCGCCCTCCCATGAGGATCTGAACGCCGAGACACCGATGGCCGGTCACGAATTCCCCGAACCCGCGGACCGCAAGCAGGTCGCCGACCCTTCGTCGGACCTCCAAGCGGCAGAAGAACCACGTCATTCTTGCGATCCCGCCTTCCGGCACGGAGTCGTTGTCGGCTTCGACGGGTCGACGTCCAGTGAGCGGGCGCTCGCGTACGCCGTCGGCATGGCCAGACGGTCCGGTTCTGCCCTGATCATCGTCCATGTCGCCAACCGGCTGCCGACCACCGTCTGGGCAGGCTGTGAGCCCCCGGTCTTCGTGGATGTCCCCGATCACCGCACCGAGGTACTGGGACTTGAGCTGGCGTGCGCGGACTACCTCACCGAGGTGCCGTGGATTCTCGTCGAGCGCGGTGGCGACATCTGCCACGAGCTGGAGGAGGTCGGCCGGGAGTATTCGGCCGACGCGATCGTGGTCGGCTCGACGCACGGCATCGTCGGGCGCCTGTTCGGCTCGGTGGCGGGACGGCTCGCGAAGCGCGCGCAGCGGCCTGTCGTTGTCATCCCGTAGCCAACCCGTAATCGCGCTTCCACTTGCGCTTTCCGCCCAGGTCGCGCGGGGTCAACTCCCTTGGTGTGTACGGAAATCTACTCGCCCGTACAGGTGGATTGTGCGCTTGTGAAGGGTACATAAGGGTCGCTGGGAAGCAGCACAACTGCACAGGACACGAAGGGAGCCCGCCGTGGACAACGAAGTCTCTGCGGGAAGCGCAACTACTTCGACTCTCGGCCACCTCGCGCTCGGACTGACCCTGCTGGCGTTCGGTGTCGGCCACACCGGTGTGATCGACAATGTGGCGGCCTCGGACGCGGCCGGTCTCGCGACGTGGGTCGGCGGCGTCGCACTGTTCATCATCGGTCTGCTGGAGTACCGCGCGGGCAACGCCGGTACGGGCACGGCGTTTTCGGGACTCGGCGCCTTCTGGTTCACCTGGGGCACCGCAGTCGGCAGTGAGATGTCGGCCGAGGCGGCAGGTCTCTTCCTGCTGCTGTGGGCGCTGCTCGCACTCACCCTGACCGCAGCGTCCGCGGGCAGCGGACTGTTCGGACAGGGCGTGTACGGGCTGCTGTTCGTCTCGCTGCTGCTGATCGGCATAGCGTCGTTCGCGGACAACGAGGGGCTGGCCAAGGCGGGCGGCTGGGCCGGCGCGGTCGCGGGACTCGCGGCCTGGTACGGCGCGACGGCCGCACTCGCCAAGTGGCCGACCCTCTCAGGGCGCGCTGCCGGCCGAGGAGTGACGGCCACCGGCTGAGGCAGCCGCAAGCCGGTGCTTGGGCGGCACCGGCTCACCAAAAGGCGGTCCCCCCGCGCGCATCGTTGGCTGCGCGCGGGGGGACCGCTGTGTCCGGGATGCTAGGGGGTGTCTTTTGGATCAGCCCGACAAGATCCGGAAGACACCCCCTAGGTCCGGCTACTCGACGGTGACCGACTTGGCCAGGTTGCGCGGCTTGTCGATGTCGCGGCCCATGGCCAGGGCCGTGTGGTACGCGAAGAGCTGGAGCGGGATACCCATCAGGATCGGGTCCAGCTCGTTCTCGTTCTTCGGTACGAGGATCGTGTGGTCGGCCTTCTCCTGCTCGCGGTGGGCCACGGCGAGGATCCTGCCGCTGCGGGCCTTGATCTCCTCCAGGGCCGCGCGGTTCTTCTCCAGCAGCTCGTCGTCCGGGACGATCGCGACTGTCGGCAGCGCGGGCTCGATGAGCGCCAGTGGGCCGTGCTTGAGCTCGGAGGCCGGGTAGGCCTCGGCGTGGATGTAGGAGATCTCCTTGAGCTTCAGCGAGGCCTCGAGGGCCACCGGGTAGCCGCGCACCCGGCCGATGAACATCATCGACTTGGCGCCCGCGTACTCCTCGGCGAGCTTCTTGATGTCGGCCTCGCCCTCCAGGATCTCGCTGATCTGCGCGGGCAGCTTGCGCAGGCCCTCGATGATCCGCTTGCCGTCGGAGACCGAGAGGTCGCGGATGCGGCCCAGGTGCAGGGCGAGCAGCCCGAAGGCGACCACGGTGTTGGTGAAGCACTTGGTGGAGACGACGCAGACCTCGGGGCCGGCGTGCACGTACACGCCGCCGTCGGCCTCGCGGGCGATCGCGGAGCCCACCACATTGACCACGCCGAGGACGCGGGCGCCCTTGCGCTTGAGCTCCTGCACGGCCGCGAGCACGTCGTACGTCTCACCGGACTGGGAGACGGCGATGTACAGGGTGTCGGGGTCCACGACCGGGTTGCGGTAGCGGAACTCGGAGGCCGGCTCGGCGTCCGCGGGGATACGGGCCAGGCCCTCGATCAGCGAGGCTCCGATCATGCCCGCGTGGTACGAGGTGCCGCAGCCGAGGATCTTCACACGGCGGATGCCGCGGGCCTCGCGGGCGTCCAGGTTCAGGCCGCCGAGGTGCACGGTGGAGAACTTCTCGTCGATGCGGCCGCGCAGGACGCGGTCCACCGCGTCGGGCTGCTCCGTGATCTCCTTGTGCATGTACGTGTCGTGGCCGCCCATGTCGTAGGAGGCGGCCTCCCACTCGACGGTCTCGGGGGTGGCGGTGGTGCGCGTTCCCGAGGTCGTGTAGGTGCGGAAGTCGTCGGCCTTCAGGGTGGCCATCTCGCCGTCGTCGAGGGTGACGATCTGGCGGGTGTGGGAGATCAGCGCGGCGACGTCGGAGGCGACGAACATCTCCTTCTCGCCGATGCCGAGGACGACGGGGGAGCCGTTGCGTGCGACGACGATGCGGTCGTTGAAGTCGGCGTGCATGACGGCGATGCCGTAGGTGCCCTCGACGACCTTGAGCGCCTCGCGGACCTTCTCCTCGAGCGTCTCGGCCTGGGAGCGGGCGATCAGGTGGGTGAGCACCTCGGTGTCGGTCTCGGAGGCGAAGACGACGCCGTCCGCTTCCAGCTTCGCGCGCAGCTCGGCGGCGTTGTCGACGATGCCGTTGTGGACGACCGCGACCTTGTTCTCGGGGTCGAGGTGCGGGTGCGAGTTGATGTCGCTCGGGGCGCCGTGGGTGGCCCAGCGGGTGTGGGCAATGCCGGTGGTGCCGGCGAAGCGCTTGGGGACCCGGGCCTCCAGGTCACGGACCCGGCCCTTGGCCTTGACCATTTTCAGGCCGGTGGCCTTGGGGCTCGTGATCACGATGCCCGCGGAGTCGTAGCCCCGGTACTCCAGCCGCTGCAGGCCTTCGAGCAGCAGCGGTGCCACGTCACGCTTGCCGATGTAACCGACAATTCCACACATAGAGTTATGCCCCTCCGGTAGATCAGGTGTGTGCCCGGCCGGTCAGCCGTAGACCATGCGGCGCAGCTGGCGGAGCGAGAGCTCCGGCGGCGCCACGGCGCGGTGCGGCAGTTCGGCCGCGATGCGCTCGAAGATCTCCGCATTCGCCAGGCCACCGGATTGCAGCTCGCGGTGGCGGCGGCGGACGAATTCCTCGGTCTTCTCGTCGAAGTACGCCAGCACGTCGAGCACCACCCGGGCTGCCTCACCGCGCTGGAGCGCGGTGCTGCGCACCAGATGGTCGATGAGATCGTCGTGGGACGATGGGCGGCGTTCGAGCACCCGTAGATATTGCGGGGTCACCCGTCGTGTTTGCAAGAATCCTGCCCGATTCCGGGCACATCTCACTCAGAGGCGCTTCAGAACCGCCCGTTTTGCGGTGGTGAACTCCTCTTCCGTCAGTATTCCGGCCTGATGCAGCTCACCCAGGTCCCGCAGTCGGCGCAGCAGTGCGTCATGATCGTCGCCGCTGGGCGCGGGGGGCGGGACGGCGTCCTCCGGTGCGTACGGATGCGGCATCCGTGCCGTTACGGCGGCCCCGATCAGCGCCATCAGGGGGTCCTTGCGGAAGCCCCACAGCTCCACGGCGTACGGGTCGTACTTCGGCGGGGGCGGGGAGCCGACCTTGGTCACCCTGAATCGGAGGTAGCCGTTCTCCAGACCGGCCGAGGGCAGCCACTCGACCGCGTCCACGTCCTCCAGCGCGACGCTGCGGACGCCGCCGGAGGACTTGGACTCCTCGGTCTTCCAGTTCCACTCGAGACGGATTCGCTCACCGTCGAAGGTGGCGGTGCCGTCGCCCGCACCGACGGTGATGGGCAGGGCGGGGCCGGGGAGGAGGTAGGTGTCGACGGGTCCTGTCTGCACCTGTTCGAGCAGCAGGGCGTTGCGCACCTCGTCGACGAAGTACTCGGCGACGCCGGTGCGGTCGTTCTCGACGGTGAGCCGATAGGGGTCGGAGCTGTCCTCCAGCTTGCCGCCGGTGATCTGGAGGAGCGGATCGGCGCCGTTGCGCAGGCGCAGCCGGAGCCGTCCGGACTTCTTGCCGGGCTCGAAGGAAATCCCGGCGAGTGCGGTCAGGGGGACGGCGACTTCACCGAGGGTCTTGCGCAGCAGGCTCACGCTCTTGTCGCTGCCGGGCACGATGCGCACCGTGTCCCCGTCGAAGGTCCAAGTCCCGTCCTTCTGAATGATTTCCGCCATGCCCGCGATTCTCGCACCGGGGGGTGGCGTGCGGGGGCTGGCCCAGGGCGAGTTGGCGGGGGTGCCGCCCGGGGGGTTCGTGCCGGCGGTCCGGGGGTTGTCCCCCGGGATGGCACAGTCGCCATGCGGGGATTCTTTCATCAGGGGGCCGAGGAAGTGGTCTACACCTTGACCTCAACTGGGGCGCACGGTACGCATGATGACCGGCCACAGTTGCGATGCCCGTCGAAGGGACCCAGCCTGTGATACAGCCCAGAGCGTTACCCCGTCTGCTCGGCTCGCTGCTGCTTGTCGCCGCCGCGGGCATCTGCGCAATCGGCGCCGGACCCGCGCCCGCCCAGTCCGTTTCCACCCCGCGGCCCCTCGGGCAGATCGTCCCCGCGCCCGCGTCCGTCCGGCCGGGCGGGGCTCCGTACACCCTCACCCCCTTCACCCGGATCCGGGTCGACGACGACTCCCGTGAGGCGCGGCAGATCGGCACGTATCTCGCCCGGATTCTGCGGCCCTCCACCGGATACGCCCTGCCCGTCACCGGCGACCACGCCCCCGGCGGCATCCGGCTGCGGCTGAGCACCCACGACCGTGCCCTCGGCGACGAGGGGTACCGGCTCCAGTCCTCGCCCGCGGGGCTCACCCTCACCGCCCGCAAGCCCGCCGGGCTCTTCCACGCCGTGCAGACGCTGCGCCAGCTGCTGCCCGCGGCCGTGGAGAGGGACAGCCGCGAGCGCGGCCCCTGGCAGATCGCGGGCGGCACCATCACCGACGCCCCGCGCTACGCCTACCGGGGTGCCATGCTCGACGTCTCCCGGCACTTCTTCACCGTCGACCAGGTCAAGCTCTATATCGACCAGCTCGCGCTCTACAAGATCAACAAGCTGCATCTGCATCTCTCCGACGACCAGGGCTGGCGGATCGCCATCGACTCCTGGCCGCGTCTTGCCACCTACGGCGGCTCGACCCAGGTCGGCGGCGGACGCGGCGGCTACTACACCAAGGCCCAGTACAAGGAGATCCTCCGCCACGCCGCCTCCCGCTATCTGGAGGTCGTCCCGGAGATCGACATGCCGGGCCATACGAATGCCGCGCTCGCCTCGTACGCCGAGCTGAACTGTTCCGGCATCGCGCCTCCCCTCTACACCGGTATGGACGTCGGCTTCAGCTCGCTGTGCGTGCCGAAGGCCGTGACGTACGACTTCGTGGACGACGTGGTGCGCGAGCTCGCCGCGCTCACCCCCGGCAAATACCTCCACATCGGCGGCGACGAGGCGCACTCCACCAGCCACGCGGACTATGTGGCGTTCATGGACAAGGTGCAGCCGATCGTCGCCAAGTACGGGAAGACGGTGGTCGGTTGGCACCAGCTGACCGGGGCCACGCCCGCGAAGGGTGCGCTCGCGCAGTACTGGGGTCTGGACGACACCAGTGACGAGGAGAAGGCACAGGTCGCGAGGGCCGCGCAGAACGGCACTGGGCTGATCCTGTCGCCCGCGGACCGGATCTACCTCGACATGAAGTACAACAAGGACACGCCGCTGGGGCTGGACTGGGCGGGCTTCGTCGAGGTGCGCCGGGCGTACGACTGGGACCCGGCCGCGTATCTGCCGGGCGCGCCGGCGTCGGCTGTGGCGGGAGTCGAGGCCCCGCTGTGGTCGGAGACGATCTCGACGAGCGATCACATCGAGTTCATGGCGTTCCCGCGGGTGGTGGGCGTTGCGGAGCTGGGCTGGTCGCCGGCCTCCACGCATGACTGGGAGGCATACCGGGTGCGGCTGGCGGCGCAGGGCCCGAGGCTGGCGGCGCTGGGGATCGACTTCTACCGCAGCCCGCAGGTGCCGTGGCCTGCGGGCTGAGCCGGTCAGGCGGAGAGTTCAGCCCGTCCGGCGACTGAGGACACAAGAAAAGAGACGGGCGCGCCGGTGAGGGACCGTATTCACCGGCGCGCCCGCCCGTTCAGTGGGAGAACCGCGCGATCGGGTTCTCCAGCGCGCCGACCAGCTGCAGCGCGCCCGCCGGGTCCGCCAGGTCCACCATCTGCTTGTTGTTGCGCAGCTGGAGCCTGTTGAGGCAGGAGAGCGCGAACTCGCCCGCGAACATGTCGTACTCCTGGAACTTGTCCGCCAGATGCGGCACCGACTCCTGGTACGCCGTGACGCACTCGGCGATCGTCCGCCAGAACGTGTCCTCGTCCAGCCGCTCCTCCGTGACCAGCGTGGCCCCCAGGAAGCGGAAGAAGCAGTCGAAGACGTCTGTGAAGACGGAGAGCAGCTTCATGTCGTCGGGGACGTCCGCGCGGATCCGTTCGACGGCGGGCGGCAGTACCGCGTCCGCGTCCATCACCGCGATCTCCTCGGCGATGTCCTTGAAGATCGCCCGCTGGACCGTGCCGTCCTCGCCGATGACGAGAATGACGTTCTCGCCGTGCGGCATGAAGACAAGGTCGTACGCGTAGAAACTGTGCAGTACGGGCGTGAGATACGCGTCCAGATAGCGCCGCAGCCACTCCGCGGGTGCCAGGCCCGACTCGTCGATCAGCGCGCCCGCGAACGACGCGCCCTCGTGGTCGACATGGAGCAGCGAGGCCATGGTCGCCGGCCGTTCGCCCGGACGCAGCGACGGCACCGGACTCTCGCGCCACAGCGCGGCGAGCATTTTGCGGTACGGCGAGTAGCGGTCGGTCGCCCGCTCGTACTGGCGGTGGTGGTAGCCGATCGCCGCCCGCTCGCGGATGATCGAGAAGCGCACGGCCTTCAGCACGTCGTCGCTGTCGATCAGGCCCGCGAGCCAGTCGTTGATCGCCGGGGTCGCTTCCATGTACGCGGCCGAAAGGCCCCGCATGAAGCCCATGTTGAGGACGGACAGCGCTGTCTTGACGTAGTGCTTGGCCGGGGCGCTCGCATTGAAGAAGGTGCGGATCGACTGCTGCGCGAGATAGTCGTCGTCGCCCGTGCCCAGGCACACCAGCCGCCGCTGGGCGACCTCGGCGGCGAAGGTGACGGAGAGTTTGTTCCACCACTGCCAGGGGTGGACGGGCAGCAGGAAGTAGTCGGCGATGTCGAGGCCGAGGGCGTTCAGCTGCCCGCCGAAGCGTGCGAGGGTCGCTTCGCCGAGTTCGTCGCGGACCAGCGATTCGTAGTCGAGTCCGGCGCCCGCCGTGAAGGTGGCGACATCCCGCCGGGCGGCGAGCCACACCAGGCGGATCTCGCCGGCCGTCTCGGGGGCGTACGAAAGGTATTCGTGTACCCCGAAGCCGAGCCGGCCGTTGTTGGCCACGAAGCAGGGGTGGCCCTCGGTCATGCCCGTCTCGATGGCCTGAAAGCCTGCCGTGGCCAGCTCGGCGGAGGCGACGGGCTTCTTGGTCAGCTTGTACGCCGTGCCGGAGAGGGTGGAGGAGATCTCCTCCAGATAGACCGGCAAGATCTCGTCGCTCAGGCCCAGCGAGCCGCGCAGCTCGATGAAGAAGTCGAGTGCGTCCAGGGGCTGCCGCTCACCGTCCCGGTGGCGGGTGATGGAGTCGGCGAAGACCTGCCAGTGGTCGAGGGCGAACCGGCGGGCGGTGAAGCGGTATTCGGTCGCGGAGTCGTCACTCAGGACCCGGTAGAGCTCCTCGCCGAGGGACTCGGGAACCAGCAGCCGCTCGTGCGAGAACTCCGCCAGCGCCTTGCGTACGAGGAGCCGGTTGGCCTGCTCCCACAGCTCGGGCGTCAGATGCGACACGGCGTCGGCGAGACTCATCGGATCGCTCCTCGCGCGGCCGTGAACTGTTCCCGCGTGCAGATACTCAAGTACGCGTCCTTCTCCGGCTTCTCGATCTTCCCGACGATCTCGAAGCCGACGGCCTCGTTGAGCGCGTGCACGGCCTTGTTGCGCACGTCCGGCTCGACGACCACACGCGTGGTGGCCTCGTCCGCGAACAGCGTCTCCATCACCGCGGTGATCACCGCGCGGGTGAAGCCGTGCACGGGCGTATCGGTCGGCGCGACCAGGAAGTGCATGCCGACGTCGCCCGGCCGGGCGTCGTACAGCCCGACGAGTTCGACGTGCGCCGGGTCGTAGCGCTCCATCAGGAAGACGGGCTCGCCGTCCTTCAGCCCGATGAAGGCGTGGTGGTGTTCATGGGCGGATATCGCCATGTACTCCCGCTCGACGTCCTGCAGTTTCGCGTCCTGCATCAGCCAGAACGCGGCCTTGGGATGGGTCACCCAGCCGTGCACCAGCTCGGCGTCGGCAAAGGGATCGAGGGGGCGGACGGTGAACGTCATGCGGAGAACTCCTGGAACGCGATGGACTTTTCGACGGCGTAGTACTCGGAACCCAGCAGCTCTCCGATGATGTAGGCGTTGCGGTACGCGCCCATGCCCAGGTCGGGCGAGGTGATGGAGTGCGTGTGCACCCCCGCGTTCTGCAGGAAGATCTCGCGGCCCGCCGTGTCGATGGCGTAGTTGCGGGCGACGTCGAAGCGGCCCTGCCCGTCGCGGCGGATCCGGTCGCTGATGGGCTTCAGGAACTCGGGCTCGGCGTACTTGTAGCCGGTGGCGAGGATCAGGCCCTCCGTGCGCAGCTCGAAGTCCTTGCCCTGCTCCACCTGGCGCAGGCCGAGGGTGTACGTCCCGTCCTCATAACCGGCGCTCTGGAGAGAGGAGTTGGTGAGCAGCCTGGTCGGGACGGGGCCCTTCAGGTTCTTCTGGTAGAGCAGGTCGAAGATCTCGTTGATGAGACCGCCGTCGATGCCCTTGAAGAGGCCCTTCTGCTGCGACTCGAGCCGGTAGCGGGTTGCTTCCGGAAGCGCGTGGAAGTAGTTGATGTACTCCGGCGAGGTCATTTCCAGCGTCAGCTTGGTGTACTCCAGCGGGAAGAACCGCGGGGAGCGCGTGACCCAGTTGAGCCGGTAGCCGTGCACATCGATCTCGGAGAGCAGGTCGTAGTAGATCTCCGCCGCGCTCTGGCCGCTGCCGACGAGGGTGATCGACTCCTTCTGCTGCAGCGCCTCCTTGTGGTCGAGGTAACGCGAGTTGTGCAGCAGGTCGCCGCCCAGTCCCCGGCAGGGTTCGGGGATGTACGGCGGGGTGCCGGTGCCCAGGACGATGTGGCGGGCGCGGAACTGCTCGCCCGCCTCGGTGTGGACGACGTACAGCTCGTTCTCGTACTCGACCCGGGTCACCGTGGTGGAGAAGCGGATGGAGCTGAGTCTGGCGGCGGCCCAGCGGCAGTAGTCGTTGTACTCGGTCCGCAACGGATAGAAGTTCTCGCGGATGTAGAAGGAGTACAGCCGTCCCGATTCCTTCAGGTAGCTGAGGAAGGAGTAGGGGGAGGTCGGGTCGGCGAGGGTGACCAGGTCCGACATGAACGGCGTCTGGAGATGCGCGCCCTCCAGGAACATGCCGGAGTGCCACTCGAAGTCCGGCTTGGACTCCAGGAAGAGGCCGTCCAGTTCGTTGATCGGCTCGGTCAGACAGGCGAGCCCCAGATTGAACGGACCCAGTCCGATACCGATGAAATCAAGAGGCGTGGACAAGGTTCTCTCCCAGGTACTGCTCGGCGTGGCCGGCGATCAGATCGAGTACGGCGGCGATGTCTTCGGTCGTCGTCTCGGGGTTGAGCAGGGTGAACTTCAGGTACTGGCGGCCGCCGACCTTCGTACCGGCCACCACGGCCTCGCCGGACGCGAACAGCGCCTTGCGGGCGTAGAGGTTGGCCCGGTCGATCTCGGTGGGGCTGGTGACGGACTCGGGTATGTAGCGGTAGACCAGCGTCGAAAGCTGCGGCTGGACCACCACGTCGTAGCGCGGGTCGGCGGCGAGCAGCTCCCAGCCCGCCGCGGCCAGGTCGCAGACCTCGTCGAAGAGCTCCCCGACACCGTCCGCGCCCATCACGCGCAGCGTCATCCACAGCTTCAGCGCGTCGAAGCGGCGTGTGGTCTGCAGGGACTTGTCGACCTGGTTCGGAATGCTCCCCCGTAGCCCTCCGGGCACGGGAGGTGCCCCCACTTCGACCGTCTGCCGCGGGTTGAGGTAGTCCGCGTGGTACGTGGCGTGGCTCAGCGTCGCCCCGTCCCGTACCAGCACGGCGGACGAACTCACCGGCTGGAAGAAGGACTTGTGGTAGTCCACAGTGACCGAATCGGCGTGCTCGATGCCGTCGAGGAGTTGGCGGCGGGTGGGCGAGGCCAGCAGTCCGCAGCCGTACGCGGCGTCCACATGCATCCAGGTGCCGTACTGCTGGGCCAGCTCGGCGATCTCGGGCAGCGGGTCGATGGAGCCGAAGTCGGTGGTGCCCGCGGTCGCTACGACGGCCATGGGGACCAGGCCGTCCCGTGTGCAGCGCTGAAGCTCCGCGGCGAGAGCGAGCGTCTGCATCCGCTTGTTGCGGTCGACGGGGACGGAGACGACGGCTTCGGGCCGGAGTCCGAGCAGCGTCGCCGACTTCTGCACGCTGAAGTGGCTGCACTCGGAGGAGAAGATGCGCAGTTTCGCGAGGTCCGTCGTCTTGGCCTCCTGGCGGGCGAGCAGCAGCGCCTGGAGGTTGGACTGTGTGCCGCCGCTGGTGAACACGCCGTCGGCGGCGGCTCCCAGGCCGATCCGCTGCGCGGTCCAGTCGATGAGGCGGCGTTCGATGAGGGTGCCGCCGGCGCTCTGGTCCCAGGTGTCGAGCGAGGAGTTGACCGCGGAGAGCACGGCCTCGCCGAGGACGGCCGGGATGACGACCGGGCAGTTGAGGTGGGCGAGATAGCGGGGGTGGTGGAAGTAGACGGCGTCCCGCAGATAGACGGTCTCCAGCTCGTCGAGGGCGGCGGAGGCGTCGCCGAGCGGCTGGTCGAGGTCGACCGCGGAGATCACCGGGGCGAGTTCGTCGGCGGTGACGCCGGTGAACGGCCGCCGGGTCGTGGCGAGTCGGTTCGCCACCCGCTCGACTCCTTCGGTCACGGAGCGCCGATAGCTCTCCGCCGTTACGTCATTGAGCAGGTGCGAGCGCATGCGATGTCCTCCGGACAAGCGAGGGGGGCGAGGATGCTGGAGTAAGGTTAGCCTAACCTAACTTTCCGTGCCAGCGGTCCCTCGCCCCCCTCGGGGCACGGCAGTTATGCCGTTGTTCACATGTCGTCGGCCTCGTCGGCCACAGCCTCATCGCGGAGGCCGTCCTCGCTCACGCCGCGCTTCCAGTAGCCGACGAACGTGACGCGGCGGCGATCGAGTTCGCGCTCGCGCACCAGATGGCGGCGCAGCGCCTTCACGCTTCCCGACTCGCCCGCGATCCAGGCGTACGCACTGCCCTCGGGCAACTCCGCCCGGCTGACCGCCTCCAGGGCCGAGGGCGCGCCCTCTTCCCGTACGAGCCAGGTGATACGGGCGTCCGCCGCGGTCTTCAGATCCTGGCGGTCCTCGGTGTGCTGCACCTCGAGCCAGACCCGCGCCTGCATGCCGGCGGGCAGCCACTCCAGGATCACGGCGGCGGCGGGCAGTGCCGTCTCGTCGGCCCAGATCAGCACCCAGTCGGTGTCCTCGGGCGGGCGGCAGCGCACGGCGGTGTTGTCGGCGACGGCCGGGCCGAGCACCGTCACCCGGTGGCCGGGCGCGGCCCGGAGGGCCCAGCGGCAGGCCGGTCCGCCGTCGGCATGAACGGCGAAGTCGATGTCCACCTCGGCGGGTTCGAGCCGCTGTTCCCGCACGGTGTACGAGCGCATCACGGCCCGTACGTCCTCGGGCATCGCGCGCCACGCGCCGAGCGTGGCGTACATGTCTCCGTCGTCCGGCACAGGCACGACGGGAGTCTCCTGGCCGGGGTGCGGCAGGAAGAGGGAGAGGCTCTGGTCGCGGCCTCCGGCGGCGAAGTCCTTGAGTCCCTCGCCGCCGAAGGTGACGCGGACCATGGACGGGCCGAGCCGCCTGGTCCGTACAACCTCAAGACTGAAGAATCGGAACGGGGCGGCCACGGCAGTCGTCATGGTCAGGCGGCCTTCTTCGCGGTCTCGATGGCCTTGGCCAGGTCTTCGAGGACCGGCGCGCACTTGTCGTAGGAGTAGATCGGCTCGGTGACGCGCGGGATGACCTGTCCGGCCTTGACGGCGGGCAGCTTGCCCCAGGTCGGCTTCTTCGTCAGGGCGTCGGGCTGCAGGGTCCCGGTGCGGTTGTCCAGGATGATGATGTCGGCGCCGTACTTGCCGGCGTTCTCCCAGCTGAGCTCCTCGAAGAAGCCCTGCGCGTTCGGCTTCGGCTCGACGAACTTCACGCCGAGCTCCTGGAAGTACAGGGTGTCGGCGGACATCTTCGGGACGGAGACGTAGAACAGTTCCGGGCTGCCGGAGCCGATGAGCACCTTGATGTCCGCCTTGGCCTTCGCGGCGGCGCGCAGCCGGGCCGCGGCCTTCTCGAAGCGGGCCTTGGCGTCGGCGGCCTTCTTGCCCTTGACGTCACCGCCGAGGGAGGCGGCGAGCTCGGCGTGCCGCTCCAGGGCCTTCTGCATCGTGGTCTCGGCCGCCCACAGCAGAACGCTGGGGGCCAGCTTCATGATCTTGTCCTTGGACTGCGGCGGGACGTACCACGGGTCGTTCTTGGCCCACATGTTGGTGATGAGCAGCTCGGGGTTCAGGGCCGCGTACTGCTCGATGTTGAACTGGCCGTAGACATTGCCGATGACCTTGACCTTGGTGACGTCGAGGTCGCCCGCCTGGACGTCGGGCCTGCCGTCCTTGGTCGTGGTCGGGCCGAAGACCCCCTTGACCTCGACGCCGTAGTCGTAGAGGGCCGCGGCGGTGCCGGTGAAGGCGACGATGTTCTTCGGGGTCGCCTTCAACTGGACGTTCTTCTCGCGGTCGTCCGTGAAGGACCAGCGGCCCGACTTCTCCGCGGCCTTGCCGGCGCCGCCCTTCTTGTCCTCGCTGCCGCAGGCGGCCAGCGCCGCGCCGAGCCCGAGGGCGCTGCCGGCGGCGAGGAGGCCGCGACGGGTGAGATGGGACGGGCGGGCGTTGGGCATGGTTATGTCCGCTTTCGTGCGTGCCGGTTCGGCCACTGGCAGTTTCGAAGATAGGTTAGCCTAACCTCACTTGCTGTCCAGTGGGTGCCCCGCACCACGCCCGCCCCAGGGGTGACCGGGTCAGCCCGTGAGCCCCAACTCCCGGGCGATCAGCATCCGTTGCACCTCGCTCGTGCCCTCGCCGATCTCCAGGATCTTGGAGTCGCGCCACATCCGGGCCACCGGGTACTCGTTCATGAACCCGTAGCCGCCATGGATCTGGGTGGCCTCACGCGCGTTGTCCACCGCGACCGTGGAGGAGTACAGCTTGGCCAGCGCCGCCTCCTTCTTGAACGGCTCGCCCTGGACCAGTCGTGAGGCCGCGTCGCGCCAGCCGACCCGGGCCATGTGCGCCCGCATCTCCATGTCGGCGATCTTGAACTGAATGGCCTGGTTGTCGCCGATCGGCCGCCCGAACGCGTGCCGCTCCTTGGCGTACTTCACGGACTCGTCCACACAGCCCTGCGCGAGGCCCGTCGCGAGCGCGGAGATCGCGATCCGGCCCTCGTCGAGGATCCGCAGGAACTGGGCGTACCCGCGGCCCTCCTCGCCGAGCAGGTTGGCCAGCGGCACCCGGACGTCGTCGAAGGACAGCTCACGGGTGTCCGATGCGTTCCACCCGACCTTGGAGTAGGGGGCGGCAACGGTGAAGCCGGGGGTCCCGGAGGGGACGATGATCGAGGAGATCAGCGGCTTGCCGCCCTCGGTGCGGCCGGTCACCGCCGTGACCGTGACCAGGCCCGTGATGTCCGTACCGGAGTTGGTGATGAAGCACTTCGAGCCGTTGATCACCCACTCGCCCGTCGCCTCGTCCCGCACGGCCGTGGTGCGGGTACCGCCGGCGTCCGAGCCCGCCCCGGGTTCGGTCAGCCCGAAGGCGCCGAGCATCTCGCCGGAGCACATCTGCGGCAGCCACTGCCGCTTCTGCTCCTCCGTGCCGAAGCGGTAGACGGGCATCGCGCCGAGCGAGACACCGGCTTCGAGGGTGATCGCGACGGAGGAGTCGACGCGGGCCAGCTCCTCCAGGGCGATGCCGAGGGCGAGATAGTCGCCGCCCATGCCGCCGTACTCCTCGGGGAAGGGCAGTCCGAACAGGCCCATGCGGCCCATCTCGCGGACGATCTCGTACGGGAACTCGTGGCGCTCGTAGAAGTCGCCGATCTTCGGCGCGATCACATCGTGCGCGAACTGCTCCACGGTGCGGCGGAGTTCCTCGTGCTCGGGGGTGAGCCGGTGGTCCAGGGACATGGGGGAGTCACTCCTTGTGGGAGAGGGCACGGACGGTGCGGGACGGGCTCGGTCGGCCCAGCTGTTCGGCCATCCACACGCTCGTGGCGGTGAGGCGGCCGAGATCGACCCCGGTTTCGATGCCGAGGCCGTCGAGCATCCACACGAGGTCTTCGGTGGCGAGATTTCCGGTCGCGCTCTTCGCGTACGGACAGCCGCCGAGGCCGCCCGCGGAGGCGTCCACGGTGGTCACGCCGTGCTGAAGAGCGGCGAGGGTGTTGGCGAGTGCCTGGCCGTAGGTGTCGTGGAAGTGCACACCGATGGCATTGGTCGGCACACCCTCTTCGTTCAGGGCGGCGAGCAGGGCCAGCACATGGCCGGGTGTCGCCACGCCGATGGTGTCGCCGAGACTCAGCTCGTCGCAGCCGAGGTCCATCAGCTGCTTGGCGACACGGACGACCTGGTGGACGGGGACGGGCCCCTCCCACGGGTCCCCGAAACACATGGAGAGATAGCCGCGGACATGGACCTTGTCCGCGCGGGCCTTGGCGACGACCGGCTCGAACATGGCCAGCGACTCGTCGACGCTGCGGTTGAGATTGCGCCGCGCGAAGGTCTCGGTCGCGGAACCGAACACGGCGATACGGCGCGCACCGAGGGCGGTGGCCCGCTCAAGCCCGCGTTCGTTCGGTACGAGGACGGGCAGGGCGACGCCATCGATGTCCCCGATGAGGGGGAACAGCTGCTCGGCATCGGCGAGTTGGGGCACCCACTTGGGGTGGACGAAGCTGGTCGCCTCGACGGTGGTCAGGCCCGCGTCGGCGAGCCGGTGGATGAACTCCGCCTTGACCTCGGTGGGGACGACCGTCTTCTCGTTCTGCAGGCCGTCACGCGCCCCGACCTCGTGGATCCGGACGCGGGGCGGCAGATCCTGCACGGGAACGGCCATGGGCAGCCCGTCGGTCATGCTTCCTCCCTCGGGGTGACGACCGCCAGGATCTGGTCCATGGCGACGGTCGAGCCGGGTGTGACGTCCAGCTCGGTGACGGTGCCGGCGTGCGGGGCGGAGATGACGTGCTCCATCTTCATCGCCTCGACGACGAGGAGGCCCTGGCCCGCCTCGACCTCGTCCCCGACGGCGACCTTGACGACGGTGACGGTGCCGGGCATGGGCGCGGCGAGGGTGTCGGCGCCGGCGTGCGCGGCGCCACTGAGGGACGCCTCGACGGGGTCGTGGTCCTGGACGTGCCAGGAGTGGCCGTCCCGGCCGAGCCAGGTCCCCTCCGGGGAGGGGGCGTACTGGAAGCGGTGCGTGACGCCGTCCAGCTCGAGGGTGACGTTGCCTTCGGCGGCGTGCACGAGCCGGGTGCGGGCAGGGAGTTGATCCCCCACCCTGCCCCTTCCCGACTGTGACATGGGCGGCTCCGCCGCGTGAGGGGGCAGGCCCCCGGACCCCCCCGACGGCAGCTTCGCGCCGTCCGCCGAGGCGGCTTCTGTCAGGACGTCCGTGAAGCCCGCCTGCGGACGTACGCGAATCGCCACCGGGTCCTGGCCCGGTACGCGGACGTGGTGGACCGTCCAGGCGGGGACGCCGCCGAGGCGCCACCCGCTGGGCACGGAGAAGGGGTCGGTCCAGCCCCCGGCGGGGTTGCGGGAAGGGGCGGGGTGGGGGAGATCCAGCCCGCGCACCAGCGTCGCGGCCGCGTACACCTCCGCAGGGACCCCGTCCACGACCAGGCTCTCGGCGTCCCGCTCCACAAGCCCCGTGTCCAAGTCGCCCGCGACCACGGCCGGGTGGGCCAGCAGTTCGCGCAGGAAGCCCGCGTTCGTCGGGACGCCGAGGGTGACCGTGTCCGCGAGGGCCGAGCGCAGCTTGCGCAGCGCCGTCGCGCGGTCGGGGCCGTACGCGATGACTTTGGACAGCATCGGGTCGTACAGGCTGGAGACCTCCGTGCCCCGGCTCAGGCCGGAGTCGGTGCGCACGCCGTCGCCCTGCGGCTCGTGCAGCGCCAGCACCGTGCCGCCGGAGGGCAGGAAGCCCCGGGAAGGATCCTCCGCGCAGATACGGGCCTCGATCGCATGACCCGTGAGGGTGATGTCCTCCTGGGCGAACGCCAGTTGCTCACCGGCGGCGACCCGCAGCTGCCACTCCACCAGGTCCAGGCCGGTGACGAGCTCCGTCACCGGGTGCTCCACCTGGAGGCGGGTGTTCATCTCCATGAAGAAGTACGAGGACGGGTCGTTGCCCGGGACGATGAACTCCACCGTGCCCGCGCCCACATAGCCGCAGGAGAGGGCCGCCTCCACGGCGGCGGAACCCATCGACGCACGCGTCTTCTCGTCCAGCAGGACGCTCGGCGCCTCCTCGATGATCTTCTGGTGGCGGCGCTGCAGCGAGCACTCGCGCTCGCCGAGATGCACCACGTTCCCGTGTCCGTCAGCGAGGACCTGGATCTCGATGTGCCGCGGCCGGTCGATCCACCGCTCCACGAGCAGCGTGTCGTCGCCGAAGGAGGCCCGCGCCTCGCGCCTGGCCGCCGCGATCTCGTCGAGGAGCGCCGACTCGACGCGCGTGAGCCGCATGCCCTTGCCGCCGCCGCCCGCCGAGGGCTTCAGCAGCACCGGCATGCCGATCTCCCGGGCGGCGTCGGCGAGTTGATCGTCGCTCAGGCCGGATCCCGACGAGCCCGGAACCACGGGGACACCGGCCGCCCGCACCGTCTCCTTCGCGCGGATCTTGTCGCCCATCAGCGAGATCGCCGATGCGGGCGGCCCGATGAAGACCAGCCCCGCGTCGGCGCAGGCCTGCGCGAAGCCCGCGTTCTCCGCGAGGAAGCCGTAGCCCGGGTGGACCGCCTCGGCGCCCGTGCGGGCCGCGGCTTCCAGCAGGCGCTCCACGGACAGGTAGCTCTCGGCGGCAGGCGCGGGGCCGATGCGGACCGCGGTGTCCGCCTCCCGTACATGCCGTGCGTCCGCGTCCGCGTCGCTGAACACGGCGACCGAGCGGATGCCCATCGCGCGCAGCGTACGGATGACGCGCACCGCGATCTCGCCTCGGTTGGCGACAAGGACTGTGCTGAACATCGTCATGGTCCGTCTCACATCCGGAAGACGCCGAAGGCGGGGTCGGTCAACGGGGCGTTGGCACAGGCGGTGAGCGCGAGGCCCAGCACCTGACGGGTCTCCAGCGGGTCGATCACGCCGTCGTCCCAGAGCCGGGCCGTCGCGTAGTAGGCATTGCCCTGGGACTCGTACTGGCCACGGATAGGACTCTTGAAGGCCTCTTCGTCCTCCGCGGACCAGGACTCGCCGCGGCCCTCCAGCTGGTCCCGCTTCACGGTCGCCAGCACGGAGGCCGCCTGCTCGCCGCCCATCACCGAGATCTTGGCGTTGGGCCACATCCACAGGAAGCGCGGCGAATACGCCCGTCCGCACATCGAGTAGTTCCCCGCGCCGTACGAACCGCCGATGACGATGGTCAGCTTCGGCACGCGCGTGCAGGCCACGGCCGTGACCATCTTCGCGCCGTGCTTGGCGATGCCGCCCGCCTCGTAGTCCTTGCCGACCATGAAGCCCGAGATGTTCTGCAGGAAGAGCAGGGGGATGCCGCGCTGGTCGCACAGCTCGATGAAGTGGGCGCCCTTCTGGGCGGATTCGGAGAACAGGATGCCGTTGTTGGCGACGATGCCGACCGGGTGGCCGTGGATCCGGGCGAAGCCGGTGATCAGGGTCTGCCCGAACTCCGACTTGAACTCCTGGAACCGGGAGCCGTCGACGACCCGCGCGATCACTTCGCGTACGTCATAGGGAGTGCGGGAGTCCACCGGCACCGCGCCGTACAGACCGGCGGGGTCGACCTTCGGCTCCTCGGCCGGCTCGACCGACCAGGGGAGCGGGCCGCGCTCGGGGAGCGTCGCCACGATGTTCCGTACGATCCGCAGCGCGTGCGCGTCGTCCTCGGCGAGATGGTCGGTGACGCCGGAGACACGGGAGTGGACCTCGCCGCCGCCGAGCTCCTCGGCCGTGACGACCTCGCCGGTCGCCGCCTTCACCAGGGGCGGGCCGCCGAGGAAGATCGTGCCCTGGTTCCGCACGATCACGGCCTCGTCGCTCATGGCGGGCACATACGCCCCGCCCGCCGTGCAGGAACCGAGGACGGCCGCGATCTGGGGGATGCCCGCGCCGGACATCCGGGCCTGGTTGTAGAAGATCCGCCCGAAGTGCTCGCGGTCGGGGAAGACCTCGTCCTGCATGGGCAGGAAGGCGCCGCCGGAGTCCACGAGATAGACACAGGGCAGCCGGTTCTCCAGGGCCACCTCCTGCGCCCGCAGATGCTTCTTGACCGTCATCGGGTAGTACGTGCCGCCCTTGACGGTGGCGTCATTGGCGACGACGACCACCTCGCGGCCGCTGACCCGCCCGATCCCGGAGATCACTCCGGCGGCCGGTGCCTGCCCCTCGTACATCCCCTCGGCGGCGAGGGGGGCGAGCTCCAGAAAGGGCGAGCCCGGGTCCAGGAGAGTGTCCACGCGGTCGCGCGGCAGCAGTTTTCCGCGCGCCGTGTGGCGGGCGCGGGCTTTCTCACCGCCGCCGAGACGGGCCGCGGCGAGCTTGGCGCGCAGGGCGTCGGCCAGCTCCTGGTGCGCCACCTCATTGGCCTGCCAGGCCGGAGAGGCGGGGTCTGCCGCACTCGCCAGCACGGGTGCCTGCTGCATCGCTCGAGCTCCCTTGCTCGGTTAATGAGCGTTAACGTGTTTCGTCTAGGTTAACGAGCGCTAACACCCCTGTCTAGAATGAATTCTCATGAGCACCAGGACGGCGGCCCCGACGCGCCGCGAGCAGATCCTCAAGGAGGCCGCGCGCCTCTTCGCCGAGCGCGGCTTCCACGGGGTCGGCGTCGACGAGATAGGGGCTGCCGTCGGCATCAGCGGACCGGGTCTCTACCGCCACTTCGCGGGCAAGGACGCGATGCTCGCCGAGCTGCTCGTCGGCATCAGCGAGCGGCTGCTGAGCGGCGGCCGGCTCCGGGTCGAGGAGTCCGCGGCCGACCCCGAGGTGCTGCTCGCCGCGCTGATCGACGGGCACATCGACTTCGCGCTGGACGACCGCCCACTCATCACCCTGCACGACCGGGAGCTGGACCGCTTGCGGGACAGCGACCGCAAACTGGTGCGGCAGCTCCAGCGGCAGTATGTGGAGCTGTGGGTCGCGGCTGTCCGCGACCTCCACCCGGAGGTGGCGGAATCGGAGGCCCGCGCGGCGGTCCACGCGGTCTTCGGGCTGCTCAACTCGACACCGCACCTGGGCTCGTACGGCGGCGGACTGCCGGGCCGGGCCGCGACGGAGACGCTGCTGCGGCGGCTGGCGCACGGGGCGTTCGCGTCGCTGGCGAACTGAACGGACGTGTGCCGTGCCCGGTGGAGCCGGGCACGGCACACTGCGGCGGGATCCTGTGCCGGTGCCGCCCCTCGGCGCCGACCGGGCGGCTGGTGCCGTCGCCCCAGAGGGCAGACACGTCCAGCGTTCGGGACGCCCGGCACGGCGTGCGTACCTGACGGCACAATGGGTTCATGCCGATACCCAGCCGTGCCGCCCTTGTCGACCACCTCGTCCGCACACGTATCGCCGGAGATGTCGCCACACCCCGCGACAACAATCTCTCCCACTACCGCAAGCTCGCCAACGGCGACCGGCATTTCTGGCTGGGGCTGGAGCTCGGGGACCGCTGGACCGACGAGCAGGACGTACTCGCGGTCATGGCCGAGCGCTGCGGGGTCAACGACGATCCCGGGTTCCGGACCGGGCAGGACACGATCGACCCGGAGCTCACCGTCGACGCCCTGGAACGCCTCGCGGCGCGGCTGCGCAAGGCCGCCGCCGGGCAGGAGCGGGTGCTCTTCGCGACCGGGCACCCCGGTGGCCTGCTCGACGTACACCGGCAGACCGCGGACGCGCTGCGGGCCGCGGGGTGCGAGATCGTACGGATTCCGGGCGGGCTGACGGCCGACGAGGGCATGGTCTTCCAGTTCGCCGACGTGGCGATGCTGGAGCGCGGCGCGACCCTGTGGCACACGCACTCCCCGGCGCCCATGGCCGCGATCCTGGACGGCCTGGAGCGGGACGGCAGACCGCAGCCCGACCTCGTGGTGGCCGACCACGGCTGGGCGGGCTGCGCGGGCCAGCGCGGTCTGGACTCCGTCGGATACGCGGACTCCAACGATCCCGCGCTCTTCATCGGCGAGGCGGAGGGCACCCTCCAGGTGGCGGTCCCGCTGGACGACCATGTCACCGACCCGCGCTTCTACGACCCGATGACGGCCTATTTGCTGGACGCGGCGGGTCTGTCCTGACCCGCCGGATCAGCGGGGGACGCGAACGACACCCTCCTGGATGACGGAGATCGCCAGACGGCCGTCCTGGGTGTAGATCCGGGCCTGCCCGAGGCCGCGGCCGCCGGAGGCCGACGGCGACTCCTGGTCGTAGAGCAGCCACTCGTCCGCCCTGAAGGGGCGGTGGAACCACATCGCGTGGTCGAGTGACGCGCCCACCACGTCGCCGACCGCCCAGCCGCCGCGGCCGTGCGCGAGCAGGACCGAGTCGAGCAGCGTCATGTCGGAGACGTACGTGGCCAGGCAGACGTGCAGCAGCGGATCGTCGGCGAGTTTGCCGTTGGCCCGGAACCACACCTGCGAGCGCGGCTCGCGTGCCTGGCCCACCGTGCCGTACGGCGGCTCGTCGACATAGCGCAGGTCGACGGCGGCGCGCGCCTGGAGCACACGGTCCACGGTGCCCGGGTCGACGAAGTCCTTCGCGTACTTGGGCAGGATCTCCGCAGCCGTCGGCAGCGTCTCCGGGGCCGGTGCGGGCGGCATCGGCGCCTGGTGCTCAAGGCCTTCCTCGTACGTCTGGAAGGACGCCGAGAGATGGAAGATCGGCTGCCCGTGCTGGACGGCGACGACCCGGCGGGTGGTGAAGGAGCGTCCGTCGCGGATGCGGTCGACCGTGTAGACGATCGGCGCGCCCGGGTCGCCCATGCGCAGGAAGTACGCGTGAAGGGAGTGGGCCGTGCGGTCGTCGGGGACGGTGCGGCCCGCGGCGACGAGGGCCTGGGCCGCGACCTGTCCGCCGAAGACGCGGGGGACGACCGCGGAGCGGGAGAGTCCCCGGAAGATGTCCTGCTCGATCTGCTCCAGGTCGAGCAGATCGAGCAGTCCGTCAAGTGCTTCGCTCATGAGGTGAAGGTAGTTGAGAAGGTAACTGCCCTACAGGCCCATGTCCTTGGCGATGATCGACTTCATGACCTCGCTGGTGCCGCCGTAGATGCGGTTGACGCGGTTGTCCGCGTAGAGGCGGGCGATCGGGTACTCGTTCATGTAGCCGTAACCGCCGTGCAGCTGGAGGCACTTGTCGATGACGCGGTGTGCGACCTCGGTGCAGAACAGCTTCGCGGACGCGGCCTCGGCGGCGGACAGCTCGCCCTCGTCGATGGCGTCCATGGCGCGGTCCACGACGGCCTCGGCCGCGTCGACCTCGGCCTTGCAGGCGGCCAGTTCGAACTTGGTGTTCTGGAAGGAGGCGACGGTCTTGCCGAAGACGGTGCGCTCCTCCACGTACTGCTGGGCGAAGCGGACGGCGGCCTTGGCCTGGGCGTAGGCGCCGACGGCGATGCCGAGACGCTCCTGCGGCAGGTTCTGGCCCAGGTAGTAGAAGCCCTTGTTCTCCTCGCCGAGCAGGTCCTCGACCGGCACCTTGACGTCGGTGAAGGACAGCTCGGCGGTGTCGGAGACCTTCAGGCCCAGCTTGTCGAGCTTGCGGCCGACGGCGTAGCCCTCGGACTTGGTGTCGACGACGAAGAGCGAGATGCCGTGGCGGCGGTCCTCGGCGGTGGGGGCGTCGGTACGGGCGCAGACGATGACGCGGTCCGCGTGCACGCCGCCGGTGATGAAGGTCTTGGCGCCGTTGAGGACGTAGTGCGTGCCGTCCTCGGAGAGCTTGGCGGTGGTCTTCATGCCCGCAAGGTCCGAGCCGGTGCCGGGCTCGGTCATGGCGATGGCGTACATCGTCTGGCCGGAGACGAAGTCCGGCAGCCAGCGCTTCTTCTGCTCGTCCGTGGCGTAGGCCTTGAGGTACGGCAGGCAGAGCATCACGTGCACGCCGCTGCCGCCGAAGGACACGCCCGCGCGGGCGCACTCCTCGGCTATGACGGCCTCGAACTTGAAGGTCTCAAGACCCGCGCCGCCGAACTCCTCCGGCACCTCGATGCCGAAGACACCCAGCTCGCCGAGCTTGTAGTAGAAGTCGCGAGGCGCCTGCCCCGCCGCGTACCACTCGTCGTAGACGGGAGCGACCTCGGCCTCGATGAAGGCGCGAATGGTCTCGCGGAACGCCTCGTGGTCCTCGTTGTACACGGTACGGCGCACGGGGACGCCCTCCTTCGTCAGCTCGTCCAAGCTTTGTCTAAGCGCTTGCTCAGAAAAAGTTACCGGTCGGTCACCGGGGCTGTCCAGGGGCGAGTGCCGTCGTCCGCGTCACAGCCAGCGCAGCGCGAACCAGAGCTCCATGCGTACGTCGGCGTCGTCGAGGTCCTCGTCGAGCAGCGCCGCGCAGCGGGCGATGCGCTGGCGGACGGTGTTGCGGTGGACCTCCATCGCCGCGGCCGTACGGTCCCAGCTGCCGTGCAGCGAGAGCCAGGTGCGCAGGGTGTCGAGCAGCGCGGGCGAGTCCGCGAGCGGGGCGAGCCGCAGCCGGGCATGGGCTTCGGCCTCGCCGGGGGAGAGCAGCGCGGCGAGCGAGGTGCCGCGGTGCCGGACGAGATCCGTGCGGGTGGCGGCGGCCCGGTGCAGGGCCCTGGCCGCCTGGCTGTCGGCGGCGGCGAGCTCGTCGGTGTGCACGGGCGCGCTCACGCCGAGGACCCAGCCGGGCTGCGGGGCGACCTCGCGGTCGGCGGGCAGCAGGATGCGTACGGTCCCGTCGTCGGCCGGGTCGACGAGCGCGCTGCCGAGCGCGGCGGCGAGGGCGGACGCGGCGAAGGGGGTGCCGCGGCCACCGCGCGCGTGCACGACGGTCCACAGCTCGGGCCCGAGCAGCGGCGCGGCCTCGGCGGGACGCGCCCCGAGGAGCAGCCGCACGAGGGCGGCACTGCGGCTTGTGTTGTCGGCGCCCTGGTGGGGTGCGGTGAGCAGGGACAGCAGGACGACGGCGACCCCGGCGACGGTGTGGTCCCCGGGCTCCCGGGCGGGCGTCGCGAGCCCGAGGACGAGCCCTTGGTTCCCCCCGAGTGCATAGGCGGCGAGCTGGGCCCCGGGCACGCTGTCGGCGGCGGACGCGGGCGCGGGGCTCTCCGTCGCACCCGATGGCGGGTTCACCACGCGTGCCAGGTGCCGAAGCGCCGCCCCCGCCGACGGCACCGGTGCGCGGCCCGTCGAGGACAGTTCCGTGCCGTCCGGGGCCAGCAGGACGGCCAGGCCCCCCAGGCGGGATGCCAGTTGGTGCAGGACCGCCGGGATCGGGTCCGGGCGGGCCGCCGCTGCGGCGAGGCCCTGCTGGGCCTGCGTCACCCGGCGCAGTTCCCGGTGGCGGGCCTCTGCCATCAGCCGCCACACCGCCCGTGCGACCGCCGTGAACGTCGTCTGCGGCGGCACTTCGAGCAGCGGCAGCCCATGCCGGTCGCACGCCTCGATCAGATCCGCCGGCACCGTGTCGTGCACCGGCGCGACCCCGAATCCGAGCGCCGCCGCCCCCGCCTGCACGATCCGCGAGACATACCTGTCCGGGTCCTTCAGCAGCACCCCCGCGCTCAGCAGCAGCTCACCACCGAGCAGATACGGGTAGGGGTCCTCCATCTCGGAGGTGTGCACCATGTGCACCGCCGCGCCCGCCTCCACCGGCCCGGCGATCTGGCGCAGCCCCAGTTCCTCGCGGGCCAGCAGTGCGGCGAGCGGGATCGGTGGGGTCGGTGGTGCTGTTGCGGTCTCCGGCATGGACAGTCCATCCATCGGCAGCGTTAAGAATGGATGAAACGTACTCTTCAGGCTTGCATTCCGGCCACCTACCGTCGTCGCACAAGACCTGAGAACCCGGGGGACGAGACGGAAGGAAAGCCGATGGCTGTCGACTATGCAGTAATCGTCGTCTATCTGGCCGGCATGCTCGGCATGGGCTGGTGGGGCATGCGCCGCGCCAAGTCCAAGAGCGAGTTCCTGGTCGCGGGCCGCCGCCTCGGCCCCAGCATGTACTCCGGGACCATGGCGGCCATCGTCCTCGGCGGCGCCTCCACCATCGGCGGCGTGGGCCTCGGCTACAAGTACGGCCTCTCCGGAGCCTGGATGGTCTTCACCATCGGCCTCGGCCTCCTCGCCCTCTCCGTGTTCTTCTCCGCGCGCATCGCCCGGCTGAAGGTCTACACCGTCTCCGAGATGCTCGACCTGCGCTACGGCGGCAAGGCCGGTCTCATCTCCGGCGTCGTGATGTGGGCGTACACGCTGATGCTCGCGGTCACCTCGACCATCGCCTACGCCACGATCTTCGACGTCCTCTTCGACATGCACAGGACCGTCGCGATCATCCTCGGCGGCTCGATCGTCGTCGCGTACTCCACGCTCGGCGGCATGTGGTCGATCACCCTCACCGACATGGTGCAGTTCGTCGTCAAGACGGTCGGTGTCCTGCTGCTCCTGCTGCCCATCGCGGTCGTCAAGGCCGGCGGCTTCAGCGCGATGAAGGCGAAGCTCCCGACCGAGTACTTCGACCCGCTGGGCATCGGCGGCGAGACGATCTTCACCTACGTCCTGATCTACACCTTCGGCATGCTGATCGGCCAGGACATCTGGCAGCGGGTGTTCACCGCCCGCAGCGACAAGGTCGCGCGCCACGGCGGCACCGTCGCCGGTACGTACTGTCTCGTCTACGCCCTCGCAGGCGCCGTCATCGGCACGGCCGCCCGGGTCCTCTACCCGAAGCTGGCCAACGCCGACGACGCCTTCGCGACCATCGTCAAGGACGAACTGCCCATCGGTGTGCGCGGACTGGTGCTCGCCGCTGCCCTCGCCGCCGTGATGTCGACGTCGTCCGGTGCGCTGATCGCCTGCGCGACCGTCGCCAACAACGACATCTGGTCGCGGCTGCGCGGTCTGGCGTCCCGGGGCGGCAGCGACCACGACGAGGTGAGGGGCAACCGCGCCTTCATCCTGATCATGGGCGTCGGCGTCGTCTGTATCGCCATCGCGCTCAACAATGTCGTCGAGGCGCTCACCGTCGCGTACAACCTGCTCGTCGGCGGACTGCTTGTGCCGATTCTCGGCGGCCTGCTGTGGAAGCGCGGCACGGTCTACGGCGCGCTCGCC
Organism: Streptomyces sp. NPDC005408; assembly: GCF_040606445.1. Taxonomy (NCBI): domain Bacteria; kingdom Bacillati; phylum Actinomycetota; class Actinomycetes; order Kitasatosporales; family Streptomycetaceae; genus Streptomyces; species Streptomyces sp. NPDC005408. The sequence goes on from NZ_JBEXEX010000012.1 coordinate 58,359, forward strand.
TCGGTGATCGTCGGCGGCGTCGCGGTCATCGGTCTGATGGCCTCCTACGGAATCCTCGCCAACGAGCCCGTCTACTACGGCCTGCTCCTGTCGCTCGCGGCGTACCTGATCGGCTCGCTGACGACCAGGCCGACGGACGCGGCGATCCTGGCGAACTGGCGCGAGCGCCTGGCGGGCCGGGGCGCCGAAGAGGAAGAGGCCACGGCCGAGCCCGCGGCCGTAGCCAGCTAGAGTCGAAACCGCAACGAAGCGTACGAAAGAAGGCAATTCACATGAGCAGCAACGAGCAGTCGCGCGGCCCGATCGACTCGTCCCGTATTCCGCGGTACGCCGGACCCGCGACGTTCGCCCGGCTGCCCCGGCTCGACGAGGTCGGCACCACCGATGTCGCCGTGGTCGGCGTTCCCTTCGACGCCGGGGTCTCCTACCGTCCCGGCGCACGCTTCGGCGGCAACGCCATCCGCGAGGCGTCGAGGCTCCTGCGCCCCTACAACCCGGCCCAGGACGCCTCGCCCTTCGCTCTCGCGCAGGTCGCGGACGCGGGCGACATCGCCGCGAACCCGTTCAACATCAACGAGGCCGTCGAGACGATCGAGGCCGCGGCCGACGATCTGCTCGGCACCGGCGCGCGCATGATGACCCTCGGCGGCGACCACACCATCGCGCTGCCGCTGCTGCGCTCGGTCGCCAAGAAGCACGGCCCGGTCGCGCTGCTGCACTTCGACGCGCATCTGGACACCTGGGACACGTACTTCGGCGCGGAGTACACCCACGGCACCCCGTTCCGCCGTGCCGTCGAGGAGGGCATCCTCGACACCGAGGCGCTCTCGCACGTCGGCATCCGCGGCCCGCTGTACGGCAAGCAGGACCTGACCGACGACGAGAAGCTGGGCTTCGGCATCGTCACCTCGTCCGACGTCTACCGTCGCGGCGCCGACGAGGTCGCCGACCAGCTGCGCCAGCGCATCGGCGACCGCCCGCTCTACATCTCGATCGACATCGACTGTCTCGACCCGGCGCACGCCCCGGGCACCGGCACGCCCGAGGCGGGCGGCATGACCTCCCGCGAGCTGCTGGAGATCCTGCGCGGCCTCGCCTCCTGCAACCTGGTCTCCGCGGATGTCGTCGAGGTCGCGCCCGCGTACGACCACGCCGAGATCACCTCGGTCGCCGCCTCCCACACGGCGTACGAGCTGACCACGATCATGTCCCGCCAGATCGCGGCAGCGAAGGCGGCGCAGTGACCCACGACCACGACCTCGTCCTGCGGCCGACCCAGGCGCAGACCACGGCCGCGCTGAACCCCCCGGCGGGCCGCAACGGCGGCGACCTCGTCGTCGAGACCCTGGCCGGTCTCGGCGCGACCACCGTCTTCGGGCTGCCCGGCCAGCACGCGCTCGGCATGTTCGACGCCCTGCGCCGGTCCTCGCTCTCGTACGTCGGACTGCGCGTCGAGAACAACGCGGGGTTCGCCGCCGACGCGTACGGCCGGATCACCGGTGAGGTGGCCCCGCTGCTGCTCTCCACCGGACCCGGCGCGCTGATGTCGCTCGCAGCGCTGCAGGAGTCCGCCGCGGCCTCCGCGCCGGTGCTCGCCATCGGCAGCCAGGTGCCCACGGCCGGGCTCGGCGGCGGCCGTCACGGCTATCTGCACGAACTGCGTGACCAGCAGGCCTCGTTCAGGGATGTGGTGAAGTCCGTCCACACGGCCCGCACCCAGTCCCAGATCCCGTCGGCGATCGCCGCGGCCTGGGAGTCGGCGCTGACGGCCCCGCACGGGCCGGTCTGGGTCGAAATCCCCCAGGACGTCCTGCTGGCGCAGACGACACTGCCGGTGGTCACGGCGATGGACGCGACCCCGGACGACCTCGTCCCCCGCCCCGAACTGACCGCGGTGGCAGCCGACTTGCTGTCCCGTGCCACCCGCCCGGCAATCATCGCGGGCGGCGGAGTCGTACGCTCCGACGCGACCGGCAAGCTGCTCGCGCTCGCGGAGAAGGTCAACGCCCCGGTCGTCACGACCTTCGGCGGCAAGGGTGCGTTCCCGTGGGAGCACCCGCTCTCGCTCCAGTCCTGGCTGGAGGACCGCCACACCACGGACTTCCTGGAGTCCGCGGACGTGCTGCTCGTCGTCGGCTCCGGCCTGGGCGAACTGTCCTCGAACTACCACACGTTCGCGCCGCGCGGCCGGGTCATCCAGATCGAGGCGGACGCCGGCAAGCTGGAGTCCAACCACCCGGGTCTCGGCATCCACGCGGACGCGCGGCTTGCGCTTTCGGCCCTCCTCGAGACGGTGGAGGAGCGCGAGGACGCTTCGGCTGCGGACGCGGTACGGACGGTCCTGGACCAGGTCCGTGCCCGCATCGCCTCCCAGGACCTCACGCTGGAACAGCAGGTGCTGGCCTCCGTCCGCGAGGCCCTGCCGGACGACGCCCCCAGCTTCTGGGACATGACGATCCTGGCTTACTGGGCCTGGTCCGCCTTCGACGCCCGCCGCCCGAACACCATGCACTCGGCCCAGGGCGCCGGCGGTCTCGGCTACGGCTACCCGGCGGCACTCGGCGCCGCGGCGGCGGACCCCACCCGCCCGGTCCTCGCGGTCTCCGGCGACGGCGGCGCGATGTACTCGATCGCCGAGCTGGCGACGGCCCGCCAGTACGACCTGCCGGTCACCTGGCTGATCGTGGACGACGGCGGCTACGGCATCCTGCGCGAGTACATGAAGGACGCATTCGGCGAGGCAACGGCGACGGAACTGTCCCGCCCGGACTTCGTGGCCCTGGCGGAATCCTTCGGCGTCCCGGCGACCCGCACCACGCCGGAGTCCCTGGCGGAGGACCTCGGCAAGGCCCTGGCCGAGCCCGGTCCTTCGGTGGTCGTGCTCCCGGCGGTCCTGAGGATGTTCGGCCCGACGCACCTCTGAGTCCCACCCGACCCCTGCGCCCCGCTGCTCCAACCCCCGTGGAGCAGCGGGGCGCAGGCATGGTGCGCGGCCCGGGCGGCCCAACGTTCACGGGAAGTCCGCCCGGGCTCAACCCCTCGCGGCATAGCGTGACGCCATGCGTCTGCGACCCGTACTCGCCACCGTCACCGCCGGTCTGGCCGTGGCCACCTGCCTCGGCGCCGCCGCGCCCGCCAACTCGCGTCTCCAAGAGGGCAGTTGCTCGTCCCGCGTGGACATCGACAGTTACTCCGACGCGCTCGACAAGACCGAGTTCCAGGGCAGCTTCGTCGGCAACTTCTCGGCTCTCGCGGTCGACACGGACGGCGACATCGCCGCGGTCTCCGACCGTTCGGAGCTGTTCGGTCTCGACCGTGCGAGTCTGCGGCCGAAGAGCGTTGTACATCTCGCCGACGAGAAGGGCGCGCAGCTCGACTCGGAGGGGCTTGCCGTCGAGCGGGACGGCAGTCGCCTCGTCAGCTCCGAGACCGAGCCCTCCGTACGCCGTTACAGCCGCGACGGCGCGCTACTCGGCTCTCTTCCCGTGCCCGACGCCCTGCGCGTCGCCCCTGCCGGGCGGGCCACGCGGAATCTCACCTTCGAGGGGCTGACGCTGCAGCCCGGCGGCCGGACCCTCGTCGCCGCCATGGAGGGGCCGATCGCCGGTGACGGGCCCGGGATCGTGCGGCTGCAGACCTGGCGGCGGCACGGCCAGAAGCAGGAGTTCCGGCTCGCAGAGCAGTACGGCTACCGAGCCGACGCCAAGCTCGGGATCAGCGAGGCCACCGCCACCGGGGACGGCCGGCTGCTCGTGCTGGAGCGCGGGTTCACGGCGGGTGTCGGTAACACCGTCCGGCTCTACCTGGCCGACCTGCGGCATGCCACCGATGTGAGCGATGTCGAGTACGTGACGGAGCAGGACGTCACGGGCCAGGACGGGATCCGGCTCGTACGCAAGACCCTGCTCGCCGACATCGCCGACTGCCCCTCCCTCGGCGCCCCCGCCAAGCAGCCCCAGCCCAATCCGCTGCTCGACAACATCGAGGCCATGGCGGTCACTTCACGAGCACCCGGGCGGCTCCATCTCCTGCTGGCCAGTGACGACAATCAGAATTCCGCCCAAATCACCCGTTTCTACCGGCTATCGGTAAGGCTGCCACGGCACTGAGACGTAACTCATACAACTTTTCCGCCAGTCGTGAGTCATGTTGGCGGGTGCACCGGAGAGGCGCACCCGCGACAGCACCAGGAGACAGGGAAGCCTCCATGACTCACCACCGAATATCCCGCCGCGCGCGAGCGGCCTCCGCCGCCGTGGCCGCGGGCCTGTTCGTGCCGCTCGCCGCGGGCGCGACGCCCGCGGCCGCCGCGACGCCCCAGGTCGCCTGCACCTCAAAGACGGCGGGACTCGCCGCCAAGCTCACCGCCGACATCAACGCCGCGCTCGCGGGCCGCAAGTCGACGACCGCGGTCCTCCTCAACGACCGCGTCAGCAAGACCAGTTGCGTTCTGCGGCCGGACCAGAAATACGACTCGGCCAGCGTGGTGAAGGTGACCGTGCTCGGGGCCCTGCTGCTGGACGCGCAGAGGCAGAAGCGCGGCTTCACGCAGCGCGAGTTCACGCTCGCCAACGACATGATCACCAAGTCGGACAACGCCGCGACCAGCGCCCTGTGGAAGCAGCTCGGCCTGACGAAGATCAAGAGCTTCCTCACGGCCGCGGGGATGACCCAGACCGTTCCCGGCGCCGACGGCTACTGGGGGCTCACCCAGATCACCGCCCGTGACGAGCAGAAGCTGCTGGCGCTGCTGACCGTGCCGAACACCGTGCTCAGCGACGGCAACCGGTCGTACGCCCTGAAGCTGATGAGCAAGGTCATCACCTCCCAGCGCTGGGGCACCCCGGCCGGAGCCCCCGCCGACGCCACCGTCCAGGTGAAGAACGGCTGGCTGTCCCGGGCCACCCACGGCTGGCGCGTGCACAGCATCGGCGCGTTCACCGGCAACGGCCACGACTACACGATCACGGTCCTGACGTGGGACAACGCGACCATGGACTACGGCGTCAACACCATCCAGGCCGTCGCCCGCGCCATCCACAAGGACCTCAACCCGGCCGCCGCCCGGTCGGCCCAGGTCTTCACTCCGCCCGCCGTTCCGCGGGAGGCCCTGCCGGCCACCCCGGAGACGGCCGCGAAGGACGCGATTTCCGCCGCCCGCTGAGGCGTCCGTTTGTTGCAGCGTGTTGCAGCGGGATGAAATCCGCTGCTCGCCGCGTTGGTGCTTTCCGGTAGATCAGAACACGATTTCAGAACTGGATCGGGACGACCGGGAGGCACCACGTGGCGGCGGCAGACCAAGGCTGGGCACGGAGGCTGTCCGGTTACGCCTGGCGTTACCGGCGCAATGTGATGCTCGCGCTCGGCTCGTCGCTGGCGGGTATGGCCGTCATGGCGCTCGTCCCGCTGATCACCAAGGTCGTCATCGACGACGTGATCGGTGACCGGACACGACCTCTCGCCGTCTGGACCGGGCTGCTGATAGCCGCCGCCGTCGTCGTCTACGCCCTCACCTATGTACGCCGCTACTACGGCGGCCGCCTCGCCCTCGACGTCCAGCACGATCTGCGGACCGAGATGTACGGGACGATCACCCGCCTCGACGGCCGCCGCCAGGACGAGCTCTCCACCGGCCAGGTCGTCGGCCGCGCCACCAGCGACCTTCAGCTCATCCAGGGCCTGCTCTTCATGCTCCCGATGACCATCGGGAACATCCTGCTCTTCATCATCTCTCTGGTGATCATGGCGTGGCTGTCGCTGCCGCTCACGCTGATCGCCCTCGCCGTCGCCCCCGCCCTCTGGTTCATCGCCAAGCGCAGCCGCACCAGGCTGCACCCGGCCACCTGGTACGCGCAGAGCCAGGCGGCCGCCGTCGCGGGTGTCGTCGACGGAGCCGTCTCCGGCGTACGCGTGGTCAAGGGCTTCGGCCAGGAGGACCAGGAGACCGGCAAGCTGCGCGAGGTCGGCCGCAAGCTCTTCGCCGGGCGGCTGCGCACCATCAAGTTCAATGCGAAGTACACGCCCGCACTCCAGGCCGTCCCCGCGCTCGGGCAGGTCGCGATGCTGGCGCTCGGCGGCTGGCTGGCCACCCGCGGCCAGATCACCCTCGGTACCTTTGTCGCTTTCTCGACCTATCTGGCGCAGCTCGTCGGCCCGGTCCGGATGCTCGCCGTGGTGCTGACCGTCGGACAGCAGGCGCGCGCCGGTGTGGAGCGCGTACTGGAGCTGATCGACACCGAGCCGACGATGAAGGACGGCACCAAGGAACTCCCGGCGGACGCGCCCGCGACGGTCGAGTTCGACGATGTGACCTTCGGATACGACGAGAAGCGCCCCGTACTCGACGGCTTCTCGCTGGAGATCCGGCCCGGCGAGACCCTCGCCGTCGTCGGCTCCTCAGGCAGCGGCAAGTCCACCGTCTCGCTGCTGCTGCCCCGCTTCTACGACGTGACGCACGGCGCTGTCCTGGTCGGCGGCCACGATGTCCGCGAGCTGACCCTCGAATCCCTGCGCGCGGCCATCGGTCTCGTGCCGGAGGACAGCTTCCTCTTCTCCGACAGCGTGCGCACGAACATCGCGTACGGAAAGCCCGACGCCACCCAGGAAGAGATCGAGACCGCGGCGCGCGCGGCCCAGGCCGACCGCTTCATCGCCGAGCTGCCCGACGGCTACGACACCAAGGTCGGCGAGCACGGCCTGACCCTCTCCGGCGGCCAGCGCCAGCGCGTCGCGCTCGCCCGCGCGATCCTCACCGACCCCCGGCTGCTGCTCCTGGACGACGCCACCTCCGCCGTGGACGCCCGCGTCGAGCACGAGATCCACGAGGCCCTGCGCTCCGTCATGGCGGGCCGGACGACCCTGCTGATCGCCCACCGCCGCTCCACCCTCGGGCTCGCCGACCGGATCGCCGTCCTCGACGCGGGACGCCTCGCCGACATCGGCACGCACGAGGAGCTGACGCAGCGCTCGGCCCTGTACCGGCGGCTGCTGACCGACCCGGACGAGCTCGGCGGCGTATCGCCGGGACACACCCCGCTGCCCCTCGCGGAACCGGAAGAGGACCACACCGTACGGGACGAGCTGGACGCCGAGTTCGACGTCGAGCGCGGCATCACACCCCGCCTGTGGGAGCGCGAGGAGAGGGCCGAGGAATCAGCCGCCCCCGGCGCGACCCCCGAGCTGCTGGCCCAGGTCGAGGCGCTGCCCCCGGCGACCGACACTCCCGAGATCGACGAGGCACGCGCCGTACGCGCCGAGCAGACCTACGGGCTGCGCCGGCTGCTGCACGGCTTCGGCCCGCCCCTGCTCGTCAGCCTGCTGCTGGTGGCGACCGACGCGGGCATGGGCCTGCTGCTCCCCGTCATGATCCGGCACGGCATCGACGAGGGCGTCACCCGGATGGCGCTCGGCGCGGTGTGGGCCGCGTCCGCGCTCGCACTGGTGAGCGTGGTGGTGCAGTGGGCCGCGCAGATCGGCGAGACCCGGATGACGGGCCGCACCGGCGAGCGCATCCTCTACTCCCTGCGCCTGAAGATCTTCGCGCAGCTCCAGCGCCTCGGACTCGACTACTACGAGCGCGAACTGACCGGCCGGATCATGACCCGGATGACGACGGACGTGGACGCCCTGTCCACGTTCCTGCAGACGGGCCTGGTCACCGCGTTCGTCTCGGTGGTCAGCTTCTTCGGCATCCTGGTCGTCCTGCTGGTCATCGACCTCCAGCTGGCACTGGTGGTCTTCGCGACCCTGCCGGTGCTGATCTTCGGCACGTACTTCTTCCGCAAGAAGAGCGTCAAGGCGTACGAGCTGGCCCGTGAACGCATCAGCGTCGTCAACGCCGACCTGCAGGAGTCCGTGTCCGGGCTGCGGATCGTGCAGGCCTTCCGGCGCGAGCGCGACGGCGCGGGCCGGTTCGCCGAGCGCAGCGACAGCTACCGCGAGGCCCGGGTGCGCGGCCAGTGGCTGATCTCGGTCTACTTCCCCTTCGTCCAGCTGCTGGCCTCGGTGGCCGCCGCGGCCGTGCTGATCGTCGGCGCGGGCCGCATCGAAGCGGGCACCCTCACCACCGGCGCGCTGGTCGCCTATCTCCTCTACATAGATCTGTTCTTCGCGCCCGTGCAGCAGCTGTCCCAGGTCTTCGACGGCTACCAGCAGGCGACGGTGTCGCTCGGGCGCATCCAGGAGCTGCTCCAGGAGCCGACCTCGACCGCCACCGCGAAGGCGCCCCTCGATGTGCTCTCGCTGCGCGGCGAGATCGCCTTCGAGGACGTCGACTTCGCCTACGGGGACGACGAAGCGGCCCTGAAGTCCATCGACCTGCGCATCCCGGCGGGCCAGACCGTCGCCTTCGTCGGTGAGACCGGCGCGGGCAAGTCGACGCTCGTGAAGCTGGTCGCGCGGTTCTACGACCCGACGAGCGGCCGGGTCACTGCCGACGGGACCGATCTGCGCGATCTGGATCTGACGGCCTACCGCCACCGGCTCGGCGTCGTCCCCCAGGAGGCATACCTCTTCGCGGGTACCGTCCGGGACGCCATCGCGTACGGCCGTCCCGGCGCGAGCGACGCCGAGGTGGAGGCCGCGGCCCGCGCCGTCGGCGCCCACGACATGATCGCCACCCTCGACGGCGGCTATATGCACGAGGTCTCAGAGCGCGGCCGCAACCTCTCGGCGGGGCAGCGCCAGCTGATCGCGCTCGCCAGGGCCGAGCTCGTCGACCCGGACATCCTGCTGCTCGACGAGGCCACCGCGGCCCTCGACCTGGCCACCGAGGCCCAGGTCAACCAGGCCACGGACCGGCTTACGGGCCGCCGTACCACGCTGGTCGTCGCCCACCGCCTGACCACGGCGGCCCGCGCGGACCGGGTGGTCGTGATGGACGGCGGCCAGGTCGTCGAGGACGGTACGCACGATGAACTCCTCGCCCTGGACGGGCGGTACGCCATGCTCTGGCGCACCTTCATCGGGGAGGACGAGCCCGCCGCCGTATGACGGATTGCCGAGTACCGCAACCATAGGAGGCCCCGCTGCGTCGTACGCATGTACGGGGCCGTGGCAAAGGGGTGCGATCGTGTTCGGTGGGGCGGGGAACAAACGACGGGGGCGGCAGCTGCTCGCGCAGGGCCTCGCCGTGCTCATGGCAGCCGGAGCGCTCACGCTGGCCGGACCGGGCACATCACAGGCCGAGGCCGTCGCCTCCGCGTGCAGCGGCCGGCCGCTGAAGACCATCAAGTTCGCCACGGGCGAGCTGCGTGTCTACAAGAACCGGCAGTACGCCTGCGCCATCACGGTCGCCAGGAAGCCCGGACGGCGTGTGATGTCGATCTCGCTGCAGGCGCGCGGCGGCCGCGCGGCGGTCGACAAGGGCAGCTTCACCCGACAGGCCGGACCCGTCACCGTCCACGCGCTCAACCGCTGTGTACGGGCCACCGGTTCCATAGCCGGTATCTCGCGTTCGACCGGCTGGATCCTCTGCTGACTCTCCTACCTGCTGCATGACGCCTGGTCAGGCTCTCGATCCCAACTGGGGCTGGCGGGCCGGGCATTGCCCCCGCTAGGTTCACCGCGACCACAGGTGAATCAAGGGGAGGGTGAATGCGCAAGGCGCTCAGATGGCTGCTGTCGCTCGTGGTGCTCATAGGCACCATGAGTGCGGCCGGTGCGACGGCCGGTGCGGCTACCGCCGCCGAGCCCACGGCCGGCACGGACATCAAGGACCAGATCCTCGCAGTTGAGGGCATGAGTCTAATCGAGGAGAAGCCGTACCCGGGTTACCGGTACTTCGTCCTCAACTACACACAGCCGGTCGACCACCGGCACCCGAACGGGGCGAAGTTCAAGCAGCGGATCACCCTGCTGCACAAGGACACCAGCCGCCCCACCGTCTTCTTCACCTCCGGCTACAACGTGAGCACCACGCCGCGCCGCAGTGAGCCGACGGCGATCATCGACGGTAACCAGGTCTCCCTGGAGTACCGGTTCTTCACCCCGTCCAGGCCCGACCCGGCCAACTGGTCCAAGCTGGACATCTGGCAGGCCGCCAGCGACCAGCACCGGGTCTTCACGGCACTGAAGAAGATCTACTCCAAGAAGTGGCTCGCCACCGGCGGTTCCAAGGGCGGCATGACGGCCACGTACTTCGAGCGCTTCTACCCGCGTGACATGGACGGCGTCGTCGCGTACGTCGCGCCCAACGACGTGGTGAACAAGGAGGACTCGGCGTACGACCGGTTCTTCGAGAAGGTCGGCACCAAGGAGTGCCGCGACAAGCTGAACGCGGTCCAGCGCGAGGCCCTGGTGCGGCGCGAGCCGCTGGAGGCCAAGTACCAGGCGTACGCGACCACCGAGGGCTACACCTTCAAGACCGTCGGCAGTCTCGACAAGGCGTACGAGGCCGTCGTCCTCGACTACGTCTGGGCCTTCTGGCAGTACAGCCTGCTCGCGGACTGCGGATCGATCCCTGCCGCTGCGACCGCCGGCGACCAGGAGATCTACGACAGCATCGACGCGATCTCCGGCTTCTCCGCCTACGCCGACCAGGGTCTGGAGACGTACACCCCGTACTACTATCAGGCAGGCACCGAGCTGGGCTCGCCCGACATCAAGCAGCCGCACCTCGACGGCCTGACCCGGTACGGGTACCAGCCGCCGCGGAACTTCGTGCCGCGTGACATTCCGATGCGCTTCAAGCCGTGGGTCATGCGCGACGTGGACAGCTGGGTGCGGCACAACGCCAACCAGATGCTGTTCGTCTACGGCCAGAACGACCCGTGGGGCTCCGAGCAGTTCCGGCCCGGCAGGGGCACCCACGACAGCCATGTGTATGTCGCCCCCGGCGCCAACCACGGCGCCAATGTCGCCGGTCTCGTGCCGGACCAGAAGGCTGCGGCGACCGCCGCGATCCTGAAGTGGGCGGGCGTCGCCCCGGCCGCCGTCCAGCAAGACGCGGCGAAGGCGAAGCCGCTGACGAGGTTCGACGCGAAGCTCGACAAGCGCGACGTAGAGCGGGAGCCGGCCCTGCGGCCGTAACTCCACCTCCCCGTGGGCTGTGCCCGCCGCCGAGTGATCCTCACACGCGGCGGGCGCAGCCCACGGGCTTGTCCGCGTCCAGCCGCACATACAGCGCCGTGGACGGCGGGCACTGCGCCCTGCGGTCCACAGCGGACGCCACCCTGAACTCCGGTGCGCGCGTGCCCGATCCGTCGCAGGCCGTCTCCTTCACCTGGCCCTCGCTCGCGCTGTAGACGCAGTCGCCGACGACGGTGTGCGGACCACCGCCCCCGCCCGGGTCGCCCGGATGCGGTGGCTCCAGATTGCGCATGCAGGCGTAGCCCTGGCCGACCTCGCCGTCCCCGTCCTCGTCGGTCGAGGGACGGCTCTCGGAGATGTGCAGGACGAAGTCGGTGGCGGCGGGGCAGGCGGGGCCGGTCGCGGGCCGCCCTTCGTACCGGGCGGTCACCCGGGCGGACGCCTTCTCGCTGGTGCAGGGCACTTCATGGACGTCGCGGCCGCGCGATGCGCAGTCGCCCAGGCCGAGGAAGACCAGGCCGTATCCCGAGGGCGTGGGGGTTGTGGCGCTCGCGATGCTTCCGGCGGCGGCCCCGGTGCCTCCGCTCGCCTGCTGGCACCCGGCGATCAGCGCCGCCGCAAGGGCGAGTACCAGTACCAGGAGGCTCACCGCCCCTGCTGACCTCCGCTTCGCGCCCATCCTGTACCCCCCGAGCCCCGACCCCCGGCCGGTCCGTCCAGCGTGACCCGCCGGGGCGGGCCACGCCAGACGTGCGGGGCGATTGATGACATTTTGCGGGAGTGCGCCTGTGGTGCGTGGCACGTTTGGGTATGTCGGGTTCTCGCTCAGTCGTACGACAGGCCGTAGCCGGTGGGATACAGCACCTGGAGCGGATCGTCCGCACGCTGTATCGGCACCGGAAGGTGTCCCTCCGGATCTGCCCGGCCAGCGATCACCCGTGCCGCGGCGCGCAGTTCGACATCGGTCCAGGAGTACGCGGCGAGCGCCGCCCGTACGCCACTGAGCCGGGCGATGTCGTACGGATTGCGGATGGCGACCGCGACGACGGGCACACCGGTCGCGGCGAGCCGGGCCACCAGCGTGCGCTGGGGGCTGGTCGCCGTGACGTTGTACGTGCCGACGATCACCGCGTCCTTGCCGCCGGCCGCCGCCACCGCCTCGTCGATCTTCGCGGCGGTCGGGGTGATTCCGGTGGACAGCGCGGTGGCGGCGAAGCCCAGTTCGGTCAGCGCGTTCGCCAGTACGGAAGTCGACGGTCCGGTCGTCCCGGTGGGCGATGCCGGATCGGCGCCGACCACCAGGAGGTTGCGCTGCTTGCGGCTGCTCAGCGGCAGCAACCCGTCCTCGTTGACCAGCAGGGTCGTGGTGCCCTCGGCGATCCGGTCGGCGGCGGCGAGATGCGCGCGGGCGCCTACGGTGCGCTCAAGCCGCCGCGCGGAGACGAACGGGTCGCGGAACAGGCCCAGTTTCTCCTTCAGGAGCAGGATGCGCAGGATCGATTCGTCGAGGCGGGCCACGGTGAGCTCACCGCTCTTGACCGCGCTGAGGACGCCGTTCCAGGCGACAGCCAGGTCCGGCGGGTTGAGCAGCTGGTCCACACCCGCCTTCAGCGCGAGCACCGGAACCCGGCTGTCGCCGTACTTGTCGCGTACGCCCTGCATATTGAGCGCGTCGGTGACGACCACACCGTCGTAACCGAGCTCCTCGCGCAGGATGCCGGTGAGGATGGGGCGCGAGAGGGTGGCCGGGTCGTTGCTCGGATCCAGCGCCGGGAACTGGATGTGCGCCGTCATGATCGAGTCGACACCGGCGGCGATCGCGGCCCGGAACGGCGGGGCGTCGATCTCCTCCCACTGCTCCCGGGTGTGAGTGATGACCGGGATGCCCGTGTGACTGTCGACGGTCGTGTCGCCGTGTCCCGGGAAGTGCTTCGACGTCGCGGCGATGCCCGCGCCCTGATAGCCCTTCACCTGGGCGGCGACCAGGCCCGCCACCGCGTGGGGGTCGGCGCCGAAGGAGCGTACGCCGATGACCGGATTGGCGGGATTGACGTTGACGTCGGAGACCGGGGCGTAGTTCTGGCAGATGCCCATCGCGGCCAGCTCGGCCCCGGCGATCCGTGCGGCACTGCGGGCGTCGGAGCGGGACCCGCCGGCGCCCAGCGCCATCGCGCCCGGCAACAGGGTGGCGGGCCTGCCCACGCGGGCCACTATGCCGTGCTCCTGGTCGGTGGAGATCAGCAGCGGTACGGGGGTCGGCTGGGCGAGTCCGGCCCGCTGGATGCTGTTGGACAGGTCCGCGATCTGGTGCGGATCACGGGTGTTGTGCGCCCAGGAGAAGTAGATGATGCCGCCGACGTGGTACGCCGCGACCAGCTCGGCGGCCGTACGGACGCCCATCTCCTTGAGGTTCAGCTCGATGTCGGCCTGGTCGGGGGCGGTGGCGGAGTGTCCGTACACGCGCATCACGAAGAGCTGGCCGACCTTCTCCTCCAGGCTCATCCGGGAGATCAGCCGTTTGAGGCGGTCGTGGTGGGAGGGAAGGGCGAATGCGGGGGAGGCGCCGGCGACCGCGCCGGCCGCCACGGCGGTCGCAGTCAGGAGGGTGCGTCTGGTGAGGCTCCGGTCGTGCATGGGGCTCCTTCCGGCCTTGCTCGACAAGGGAGTTGAAGGAAACTTCCAAGGACACACGGATAGCCCGAAAATTACTGCCAGGTCAAGGGTGTGGCAAGAGAAAGGACGCGCGGCGCGCGGAAGGTCACCGGGACGGGGGTCCGCCACCGGTGCTGTCGGAGGGGGCGCACCGGTGGCGGTGTGCTGCCGGCCGCAGGCGGCTGGAGAGGGGTCGTCAGCGATCGCAGCCAGCAGCGAGGGCCGACACCGCACTGCGGAGACTCACCCAGCAGTACGGCCCGTTAGACGGACGGGCGTCGTGCTGCGTTCCCCGCCACGCCGTGGTTCGGGGAATTGGTGCGCAACATGTCCCCCGGGGCGTGTGTGGCTCCGCCGGGGCGCGGGGCGAATCGTGACCTGCGGGTCAGGCTCGCGGCGCGAAGCTGCCGCTCTCCAGGGGGCCGGGCGAGTCGCGACCCGTGGTGCAGACGAGGCTCCGTGGCGCGAAGCTGCCGATCGGGGCGGCCCGTGGCGCGAAGCTGCCGCTCTCCGAGGTGCGGGGGCGACTCGCGACCCGTGGGTCAGGCTCGCGGCGCGAAGCTGCCGCCGGGGGCGTGGGGGCGTCAGCCCCCTCGTTCCCGTCAGGGTTTCGGGAAGGGGCGGGGTGGGGGAACAACCCCGAACCCCGGCCTCGAGGCTCACCGCCCCGCCACTTCCGGCCACTGCTCCCGCAGCGCCGCCACCGTCGCCGTGATCGCCGGCCGCCGCGCCGCCCCCGTGCGCCACAGCGCGTACAGCCGTCGCTTCGGTACGGGGTCCAGGGCGAGCGCCACCACCCCGGCGGGCAGCGGGCCACGGCCGAGCCGCGGGATCATCGCGACGCCGAGCCCGGCCGCGACCAGCGCGACCTGGGTGTGGTTCTCCTCGGCCTGGTGGGCGAGATCGGGCTCGCAGCCTGCCGCGCGCAGCGTGCGGATCAGCCAGTCGTGGCAGACCGTGCCGGGCGGCTGGCAGATCCACCGCTGACCCGCCAGGTCCGCACGGCGTACGGACGCGTGCCCGGCCAGCGGATGCCCCTCCGGTACGAGCAGATCGCACAGGTCGTCGCCGATCACGGCCTGCTCCACGCCCTCGGGAGCGGGCAGCGGCGCGATGTCCCAGTCGTGTGCGACCGCCACATCGATCATGCCGCGGGCCACCAGATCGATGGACAGGTGCGGGTCGACCTCGGTCATCCGGGCATCGAGCCCCGGATTCCTGCGGCCCAGTTCGGCAAGCACGCCGGGCAGCAGACCGCGCGCGGCCGAGGCGAACGCGCCGATGGTGAGCCGCCCCGTCGGCTGCCCCCTGCGCTCCTCCAGCGTGGTCTCGGCGCGCTCGACGATGGCGAGCAACTCCTGTGCCGTGGCGGCCAGATGGAGTGCCTCGTCGGTGAGCGCGATGCCCCGTCCCTGCCGCTCGAGCAGGGTCGTACGCGTCTCCCGCTCCAGCTTGGTGATCTGCTGCGACACGGCGGACGGGGTGTACCCGAGCGCGGTGGCCGCGGCGGCGACGGAACCGTGGACGGAGACGGCGTGCAGTGCGCGCAGTCGCCCCAGATCGAGCATGACCGGCCTCCCTGTGCCCGGGGTCCTCCTGGGCATTCGTAAGCAACGCTCAATTCCACCATGAAGAAACCCGCGCTGGTGCTACACGGTCGGCGCCGGTGATCCTCGACCCATGCGTCCCGTACACCTCGCACTCGCCGTCCTGGTCACCGCGGTCTGGGGAGTGAACTTCGTCGTCATCGAGCTCGGGCTCGGCCACTTCCCTCCGCTGCTCTTCTCCGCCCTGCGCTTCCTGGTGGCCGCGCTGCCCGCGGTCTTCTTCGTGGGCCGCCCCAAGGTCGCCTGGAAGTGGGTGATCGGCGTCGGACTGGCCCTGGGCGTCGCCAAGTTCGGGCTGCTGTTCATCGGCATGGACCGCGGGATGCCGGCCGGGCTCTCCTCGCTCGTCCTGCAGATCCAGGCGGTCTTCACGGCCTTGTTCGCCGCCGTCGCCCTCGGTGAACGCCCGGGAAGGGTACGGATCCTGGGCATGGCGGTCGCCCTGTGCGGAATCGCCCTCGCGGCGGTCGACGAGGGCACATCGGGCCCCGTCCTCGCCTTCCTGCTCCTCATCGCGGCCGCGGCCTGCTGGGGCGTGTCCAATGTGCTGACCCGCAAGGCGTCCCCACCGGACGCCCTGAACTTCATGATCTGGGTCTCCACCGTCCCCGTGCTGCCGCTGCTCGCGCTCTCCCTGCTCATCGAAGGCCCCAACGCCGATCTGGACGCGCTGCGCTCCCTGGACTGGAGCGGGGCCGGAACGATCGTCTACGTCGCCTGGGGCGCGACGGTCTTCGGTTTCGGCGCCTGGGGCTTCCTGCTGCGCCGCTATCCCGCCTCCGCCGTGGCCCCCTTCTCGCTCCTCGTACCGGTCTTCGGCATGTCGTCGGCGGCGCTGCTGCTCGACGAGTCCGTGAGCCCGTTGCGCTGGGGCGCTGCGGTACTGCTGGTCGGCGGAGTCGCGCTCACCTCACTGTCGCGAGCATGCGCTCCAGGTACTCCCGCCCCGGCACCAGCAGCCCCCGCAGATCAGCTGCCTCCGGATGCCAGCGCTTCTCGTACTCCCAGCAAAGCCACGTCTCCTCGGTGAGCGTTGCCAGGCACTCGGCGAGCGGCAGTACGCCCGCGCCCAGCGGCAGGGGCGCCAGGTCGTCGGCCGATGCGACGTCCTTGACCTGCACATAGCCGAGGAAGGGAGCGAGCGCGGCATGCGCCGCCGCCGGGCTCTCACCGTCGAGCCAGGGGTGCACCACGTCCCAGATCGCGCCCGCGTTCTTGTGGCCGACCGGGCCCAAGATGCGTGAGACACCGGCGCCGGTGCGATGCGAGTCGTGGGTCTCCAGCAGGATCCGTACGCCGAGCCCGGCCGCGGTCTCGGCGGCGGCCCCGAGCCGGCGGGCGGCCGTGGCCTCGGCGACGGCCGGGTCCTGGTCGCCGCCGCCCGGGAAGACGCGCACAAACGGCGCGCCCAAGTCCCTGGCCAGCCGCATCAGTTCGTCGAGCTCCTCGTACACCGGAGCGTCGTCACCGGCGGCCGCGACGCCGGTGTATCCGCACACGGTGAGAATCTCCACGCCCGCGCGCCCGAACTCCGCGACCACAGCGGCCCGTTCCTGCGCCCCGATCCCCGGATGCACCGGCTCCTCGGGGTGGGCGCGCAGCTCGACCCCCTGATAGCCGGTGTCCACGGCGAGCGCGACCACATCGGCGACCGGCATGCCCGGCACACCGAGGGTGGAGAAGGCGAACTTCACTTGACTGTTCCTTCCAGCAGGGGCAGTCGCCAGTCCTGGCCGACCAGATCGGCTCCGTACGAGCGGTGCGGCTTCTCGGCGACGAGGGTGAACCCGGCCCGCTGGTAGATCCGGCGGGCCCCGGCCAGTACGTCATTGGTCCACAGCACCAGATCTCGATACCCCACATCGCGCGCGAAATCCACGACGGTACGCACGAGCAGGTCGCCGAGTCCGTGCCCGCGCGCGTCCGGTTCGACGAGCAGCAGTCGCAGCCGCGCGGTCGCCGGGGCGTCGTCCCGTACACACATAACCGCCCCCACGGGCCGCCCGTCCAGCTCGGCGATCCACACCCGCTCCAGATGAGGGTCGTGGTCCTGCGCGAAGTCCGCGACGATGCGGGCGACGAGCCCTTCGAAATCGGCGTTCCAGCCGTACTCGGCGGCGTACAGCGCACCATGACGCTGCACCACCCACCCCAGATCCCCTGGCCCCGGCTCGCGCAGCACGGGCCCCTCACGGTGGGCGGGCCGCCCGCGCCCGAGGATTTCGCGCACGGTCCGCATCGCCTCGACCAGCCGCGGCCGCTCGTCCGCCGGCACCTTGGCAAGCAGCGCCCCCACGGCTTCCCGCGACCGCTCGTCGAGCAGGGCTGCGGCCTCGCGCCCCCGGGCCGTGAGCGTGATCCGCTGCCGCCGGGGATCCACCTCGGACGGCGCCCGCCCGACCAGGCCGTCCCGCTCGAACTTGGCGAGCAGTCTGCTCAAGTACCCGGCGTCGAGGGAGAGTTCGGCGCGCAGATCGGCGGCGTCGGTACGGGGGCTGTGGGCGAGCTCGTACAGGACACGGGACTCGGTGAGGGTGTACGGGGTGTAGAGGTGCTTGCTGTAGTCGAGCGCGCCGATGAGGTTGGTGTAGAAGCGGTTGAAGGCGCGGATTTCCTGGATGGGCATGGGCTGCTCCGGGCTGTCCGGGCTGGTTACTCCGGGCTCTATCTTTGACTCAGTCAACGGTACGGCGCGGTCGGGACCGCGGCAAGGCCTGAGACGGCGCGAGGTGGCGAGCGGGCCGGCGGGACCAGTTGTTCGTGCTCGACGCGACGGGCGTGCCGTCGGCGGCACGGTTCGTGCGATTCGCGCTGCCGGGGTAGGCCCCGGCCGCTGCCGGGCCGGCGGGGACCGGCCCGGCAGCACCGAGGAGTTCCCTCACCCCTTCCGCGGCGGCGCCGTCGACGACCGTGCCATCAGTTCCGCGGCGATCGTCGCGATTCCGCCCGGCGGCGGAGCCTCGTTGCCCATCGCCAGGCGGCCCGCCCGCGCCCCCGCCTCGTACAGCGGCAGCCGTACCGTCGTCAGTGCGGGCACCGCGTCGATCGAGAAGGGGAGGTCGTCGAAGCCCGCCACCGAGATGTCCTCGGGGATGCGCATGCCCTGGTCGCGCAGGGCCGCACACGCTCCCAGCGCCACCGTGTCGTTCGCGGCCACGATCGCCGTCAAGTCGGGGTCGCGGCGCAGCAGTTCGAGGGTCGCGTCGTAGCCGGAGCGGCGGGCGTACGGGCCGTGCACCGTGAGCCGGTCCTGGTCCTCGTCGATGCCCGCCGCGGTCAGCGCCGCCCGGTGGCCCTCCAGCCGGTGCCGGGTCGTCGTGCGCTCGGGCGGACCGGCCACATAGCCGATCCTGCGGTGGCCGAGCGCGACCAGATGCTCGGTGAGCCGCCGCCCGCCGCCCCGGTTGTCGAAGGCGAGTGCGGCAACGATCGCCTCGCTGCCCGGCAGTGGCGGTCTGCCGCAGAGCACGACGCGCGTGCCCGCGTCCGCGAGCTTCGCCAGTTTCGTGGCCATCGCCGCGATGTGGTCCGGGTCCTCAAGGGCGCCGCCGGTCAGCACGACGGCCGCGGCGCGCTGGCGCTGGAGCAGGGTGAGATAGGTGAGTTCGCGCTCGGGGGAGCCGCCGGTGTTGCAGACGACGGCCAGTTTCTCGCCGCCCGCGCGCCCCGAGCCCTCCTGTCCGCCGATCTCGGTCTGGGCGGCCCCGGCCATGATCCCGAAGAAGGGGTCGGCGATGTCGTTGACGAGGATGCCCACCAGGTCGGAGGTTGCCGCCGCCAGCGAGCTCGCGGGCCCGTTCAGGACGTAGTCGAGCTCGTCAACCGCTCGTAGCACCCGTTCCCGCGTTGACGTCGCGACCGGGTAGTTGCCGTTGAGCACTCGGGAGACGGTGGCCGGGGACACCCGGGCGCGCGCCGCCACATCCGCCAGGGTGACTGTCATCGCTTTCCTCCGCGGGAGATGGGACCGGGCCCTTGTCCGGGCCGCTGTCGGCAGGCTAGCGTCATACCGCGTAGAAAGCGCTTGCTACAGCCGTATCGAGGGAACACGGCCGTAATGAGGGAACCGGAAGCATTGAGGAAGCATGGAGGCACCTTCGTGACACGCAGGACAGTGCGGATCGCCATGAACGGCGTCACGGGGCGAATGGGATACCGCCAGCACCTGGTGCGCTCCCTCCTCGCGATCCGCGAACAGGGCGGCCTCGACCTCGGTGACGGTGACGTCCTGTGGCCCGAGCCCGTCCTCGTCGGCCGCCGCGAGCACGCGCTGCGCGAGATCGCCGACAGGCACGGCCTCGCCCATGTCTCCACCGACCTCGACGCCGTACTCGCCGACGACAGCATCGACATCTACTTCGACGCCCAGGTCACCTCCGCCCGCGTCACCGCCATCAAGCAGGCCGTCGCGGCGGGCAAGCACATCTACACCGAGAAGCCGACCGCGACCGATCTCGCGGGCGCGCTGGAGCTGGCGCGTCTCGCCGACGCCGCCGGAATCAAGCACGGCGTCGTCCAGGACAAGATCTTCCTGCCGGGTCTGCTGAAGCTGAAGCGCCTCGTCGAGGGCGGCTTCTTCGGCGAGATCCTGTCCGTGCGCGGGGAGTTCGGCTACTGGGTCTTCGAGGGCGACTGGCAGGAGGCGCAGCGCCCGAGCTGGAACTACCGCGCCGAGGACGGTGGCGGCATCGCCGTCGACATGTTCCCGCACTGGGAGTACGTACTGCACGAGCTGTTCGGCCGGGTCACCAGCGTGACGGCGCAGGTCGCCACGCACATCCCGCAGCGCTGGGACGAGCGCGGCAAGCCGTACGCCGCGACCGCCGACGACTCCGCGTACGGCATCTTCCAGCTGGAGGGCGGTGCGATCGCCCAGATCAACTCCTCCTGGGCGGTACGGGTGATGCGCGACGAGCTCGTCGAGTTCCAGGTCGACGGCACGCACGGCTCGGCCGTCGCGGGCCTGCGCCGCTGCCGTGCCCAGCACCGCTCCGCAACCCCGAAGCCGGTCTGGAACCCGGATCTGCCCGCCACGGAGTCCTTCCGCGACCAGTGGCAGGAGGTGCCGGACAACGGGGAGTTCGAGAACGGCTTCAAGGCGCAGTGGGAGCTGTTCCTGCGCCATGTCGCGCTCGGTGAGCCGTACCACTGGGACCTGCTGGCCGGCGCGCGGGGCGTGCAGCTTGCCGAGCTGGGGCTGAAGTCGTCGGCGGAGGGGCGCCGCTTCGAGGTGCCGGAGCTGTCGCTGTGACGATCAGGCTGCTGCGGGGGACGTACGAACCCCGCACCGAACCGGCCGTGTTCGGCGCGGACGCCGGGCTCGGCGGGGGCACTGTGCTCGGGGGTGCTGCGCTTGCCGGGGGCGCCGCGCTCGCCTCCCGTACGGTCTTCTCGGCGGCGCATGTCGTGGCCGACCCGTACGCCGATGTCTCGCCCGACTCGCCCGCCGCCGTCGACTGGGACGCCACGCTCGCCTTCCGCCGCCATCTGTGGTCGCACGGCCTCGGCGTCGCGGAGGCCATGGACACGGCCCAGCGGGGAATGGGCCTCGACTGGGCGGGCGCGGCGGAGCTGATCAGGCGCTCGGCTGCCGAGGCGAAAGCGGTGGGCGGCCGCATCGCGTGCGGGGTCGGTACCGACCAACTGACCGGCCCTGCCGATCTGGTGGCCGTCCGTACGGCGTACGAGGAGCAGCTCGCGCTCGTCGAGGAGACCGGCTCGCAGGCGATTCTGATGGCGTCGAGGGCGCTGGCGGCCGCGGCCCGGACGCCGGACGACTATCTGGCCCTCTGCACCCACCTGCTGCGCCAGGCCTCCGAGCCGGTGATCCTGCACTGGCTGGGCCCGATGTTCGACCCGGCGCTTGAGGGGTACTGGGGCTCGTCCGACCTGGACGAGGCGACGGGGACCTTTCTGGAGGTCATCGCCGCGCACCCCGACAAGGTCGACGGCATCAAGGTCTCGCTGCTCGACGCGCAGCGAGAGATCGACCTGCGCCGACGGCTGCCGGAGGGTGTCCGCTGCTACACCGGCGACGACTTCAACTACCCGGAACTCATCGCTGGCGACGAACGCGGCTTCAGCCACGCGCTGCTGGGGATCTTCGACCCCCTCGGTCCGCTGGCGGCACAGGCGGTACGGGTCCTGGACACCGGTGACGTCAAGGGCTTCCGCGAACTCCTCGACCCTACGGTCGAGTTGTCCCGCCACCTCTTCCAGCCGCCGACCCGCTTCTACAAGACGGGCGTCGTGCTGCTGGCCTGGCTCGCGGGACATCAGTCGCACTTCACGATGGTGGGCGGCCTTCAGTCGGCACGCTCGCTCCCGCACTTCTGCCGCGCGTACGAACTGGCCGACGGGCTCGGCCTGTTCCCGGATCCGGGGCTGGCCGAGCACCGGATGAAATGCCTGCTCACGATGTACGGAGTCACGCAGTGACCGGCCCCCTGACCCGCTTCAGCATCAACCAGATGACGGTGAAGCAGCTGACCCTGCCCGAACTCACCGAGGCATGCGGCGCCCTGGGCATCGGCGGGGTGGGCCTGTGGCGCGAACCGGTCCAGGCGTACGGAGTCGAAGCGGCGGCGAAGCTCGTACGGGACGCGGGGCTGACGGTCACCAGCCTGTGCCGCGGCGGCTTCCTCACCGCGATGAACCCGGCGGAACGGGCCCGCGCCCTGGCCGACAACCGCACGGCGATCGACGAGGCGTCGGCCCTCGGCACGGACACCCTGGTTCTGGTCTCGGGCGGCCTCCCCCCGGGCAGCCGGGACCTGGCGGCGGCGCGCGAACGCATCGCGGACGCGCTGTCCGTCCTGGCCCCCTACGCGGAGGAGCGGGGCGTACGCCTGGCGATCGAGCCGCTGCACCCGATGTACGCCTCGGACCGGTGCGTGGTCTCGACCCTGACCCAGGCACTCGACCTGGCGGAACGCTTCCCGGCGTCGCAGGTGGGCGTGGTGGTGGACACCTACCACATCTGGTGGGACGACCAGGCCCCGTCGGCGGTGGCCCGGGCGGGCGCCTCGGACCGCATCCACGCCTTCCAACTGGCGGACTGGACGACCCCGCTGCCGGCGGGCGTCCTGAACGGCCGTGGCCAGCTGGGTGACGGCGCGATCGACATGCGCGAGTGGCGGGCCCGGGTGGACGCGGCGGGGTACGGCGGGGCGATCGAAGTGGAGCTGTTCAACGAGGGGTTGTGGGCCCGCGACGGGGTGGACGTTCTGGAGGAGACTGCCAGGCGTTTCATCGAGCACGTCCTCTGATCCTGAGCACGAGTACAGCCCTTCGGAAACAAGTACAGCCGCTCGGAAAATAGTTCGTCCGTCATGACATAGATGCCGGGGCCGAACGCCGTCTGACAGATGTAGGCGTTCACCGATCAGCATTGATCACCTGGAGGAAGCATGAGGACGAAGCGACTTGCCATCGCGGGGGCGGCAGCACTGGTTCTGGCGGGCGGCGCCGGCACGGCCATCGCCGTCGACAGGGCCTCCGCGCCCGGCCGTACCGGTGCGGCGACGACCGGCCCGCACAGGCCTGCCGCCGCCGTGAACTCCCCGTCCTCCGCAGGACCGCGGGTTGTGCAGCCGTACCAGCCGGTCGAGATCGGCCGGGGGGCGAAGATGGGCCTCCTGCCGGAAGGACGGCAGAACTTCGTCGTGGGGTACGAGGACTTCGAGCGGGCCGTCGAGCAGGCCAAGGGGTACCCCGGCAGCAGCATCCGCCCCAACAGCATCAGCGGCGGCATCGGCAGCGACGGTGACAACATCCAGTTCACGGGCGCGTACCGTACGGACACCGTGCCCGCGCGGATGACCTTGCGCCTCGGCAAGGGTGCGGAGACCGAGGTGTCGATGCTGAGGCTGCCGGGCAAGCCGGGCTGGGGCACGTACTACCTCGACCTGCCGGGGTCCGGGCCGTGGCGAGAGCCCGTCAAGGTCACCGCGTACGACGGGAACGGAAAGGTGCTGGCGAGCCTGGCCTTCGCGCCCAAGTCCTAGGGCTGTTGGCCGGATGCCACGCTGCCGAGCCCGCACGGGGGTCGGGTCCCGGCGGCGTGGCACCCCGACGGCGGACAGTGGCACCCCGACAGAGGACCCTGATTGAAGACGAGCGCGGAGACGGAATTCCGGGCATTCGTGGTCAGCAGCTGGCCGCGCATGCTGCGGACGGCCCGCCTCCTCACCGGACATCACCATGACGCGGAGGACCTGGTGCAGGCAGCCCTGGCCAAGGCCTATGTGAAGTGGGAGCGCATCCAGCGCACCGAGGACCCCGACGCCTATGTCTGGCGCATCATGATCAACGCCAATGTGGACCGGCTCCGGCGGATGCGTGCCAGGGAATGGCTGACCAACCGGTTCCCTGAGACGGCCGCGCCGGACCGGACCGATGGCCTCGCGCAGCGGAGCGCCATCGCCGAGGCGCTCGACCGGCTGCCGGCCAAGCAGCGGGCGGTGATCGTGCTGCGGTATCTGGAGGACCACAGCGAGACCGAGGTGGCGCGGTTGCTCGGCACCCGTGTCGGCACGGTGCGCAGTCACACCGCCCGGGCGCTGCGCAAGCTGCGCGCCGAGCCGGGCATCACCGGTGCCGGAGCCGGCCTCGCCGCCGCGCCCGCAGGCGGCCGGACATCCGAGGAGCTCCACCCGTGAACGACGAGATGCGCATCGGCGAGGCCCTGCGGCGCGAGGCGGACGCACATCCCGTCGGACAGGCCCCGGTCGACGAGGTATTGAGGCGTGGCCGTACCGCCCGAAGGCGCCGCACCGCGGCCACGGCCGGTGCGGCGGTGGCCACTGCCGCGCTTGCCCTCCTCGCGTACGGCGGAGTCCCCGGTGCGGATCCGGCCCCCGCACCGACACCCCCTGCCACCGCCGGACCGCGGCCGGTGCCGTCCGTCACTTGCCCGCGGGCCGGTATGCGCACGGTGCAGCCGTACGAGGTGGTGGACATCGGCCGGGGCGTCCGTATGGCGCTGCTGCCGGAGGGAAACCAGAACTACGTCGTGGGCTTGGACGATCTGCAGAAGGACATCGACGACGCGCGGCAGTATCCGGGCACCAACATCCTCCCCAACAGCCTCAGCGGCTCGGGGGGCAGTGACGAGGGGCTTGTCGCGGGAGCGTTCCGTACGGACGAGGTGCCCGCGCGGATCGTGGTGCGGGCGGACGAAGGCGGGGAGTGCTCGGCGGGCGTGCTGCGCCTGCGAGGAGAAGCGGGCTGGGGCACGTACTACGCGTTCCTCGACGCTTCGACCGTGGCGGCCGGTTACACGGTCACGGCGTTCGCGGGGGACGGCGGTGTCCTGGCACAGAACCACTTCGAGCCGAAGGCGAATTGAGCCGCGGGGCGGTGGCCGACGGACGCACCGCGCCGGCGCGCCCGCGGTTCCTCGGGTTACTTCTTGCCGCCGCCGAGGATGCTGCCCAGCAGGTCACCCAGACCGCCCTTGGACGTGGCACCCGGCGTTGCCGTGCCCGGAGTTGCGGCGCCCGGTGCTCCGGCCGGGGGCGGCGTTGCCGCTCCCTTCGCCGCGCGGCGAGACAGCACCGCAAGCAACACGGGAAGCAGCATCTCGATCCCCCGCGTGATCGTCGCCGCGGGAATTCCTGTCTTCTTCGAGACCGCCTGCGCCACCGGCCTGCTCATCCTGCCGAGGATCCCGGACATCAGACCGCCCGTGGGTGAAACGCTACGACCGCCCCGTTTCGTCGGCATTCCGAGATTCCGCAAAAATAACTGCCCGCAGTCGTACAACCCTTTCCGCGTAACGCGAGTCGTACCTGGCATCAAGGCTTCTGGGGAGGGATCTGGGGGGATCAGGGAGTCCTTGACGGAGGGGGAGTTCGAGGGGCCCGGTCATATGACCGGGCCCCCTTGACCTTCCAGGCCGCCTGCAAGGGAGCCGCCGGGCCGCCGCACGGCCGCCGTAGGGCCGGAGTTGTCCACAGGCCGCCCGCGCTGTCGGACCGCGGCGGTAGCGTCGGATCATGTCCAATCTGGCAGTGGTCGAAGGGGTCCTCGAGCGGATCACGTACGCCAATGAGGAGAACGGCTACACGGTCGCCCGGGTCGACACCGGCCGCGGCGGCGGAGATCTCCTCACGGTGGTCGGCTCGCTGCTCGGCGCGCAGCCGGGCGAGTCCCTGCGCATGGAGGGCCGCTGGGCCTCCCATCCCCAGTACGGCAAGCAGTTCACGGTGGAGAACTACACCACGGTCCTGCCAGCCACCATCCAGGGCATACGCCGCTATCTCGGCTCGGGCCTGATCAAGGGCATCGGCCCCAGAATCGCCGAGCGCATCGTCGAGCACTTCGGCATCGACACCCTCGACATCATCGAGCAGGAGCCGAAGAAGCTCGTCGAGGTCCCCGGACTGGGCCCGAAGCGGACGAAGTTGATCGGCGCCGCCTGGGAGGAGCAGAAGGCCATCAAGGAGGTCATGATCTTCCTCCAGGGCGTCGGCGTCTCGACCTCCATCGCGGTGCGCATCTACAAGAAGTACGAGGACGCCTCGATCTCGGTCGTGAAGAACCAGCCGTACCGCCTCGCCGCCGACGTATGGGGTATCGGCTTCCTCACGGCCGACAAGATCGCGCAGGCGGTCGGCATTCCGCACGACAGCCCCGAGCGGGTCAAGGCGGGCCTGCAGTACGCCCTGTCGCAGTCCACCGACCAGGGGCACTGCTTCCTGCCCGAGGAGCAGCTGATCGCGGACGCGGTGAAGCTGCTCCAGGTGGACACCGGCCTTGTCATCGAGTGCCTGGCCGAACTCGCGGGCGAGGACGAGGGGGTCGTACGGGATCAGGTCCCGGCCCCCGACGGCGGCGAGCCGCTGACCGCGGTCTATCTCGTCCCCTTCCACCGCGCCGAGATCTCCCTCGCGGCCCAGCTGGGCCGCCTCCTGCGCACGCCCGACGACCGGATGCCCGCCTTCCAGGATGTCGTCTGGGACAAGGCGCTGGCCTGGCTGGCCGAGCGGACGGGCGCCGAGCTGGCGCCCGAGCAGGAGCAGGCGGTCCGCCTCGCGCTCACCAGCAAGGTGGCCGTCCTCACCGGGGGACCGGGCTGCGGCAAGTCGTTCACGGTCCGCTCGATCGTGGAGCTGGCCCGTGCGAAAAAGGCCAAGGTGGTGCTGGCCGCTCCGACAGGCCGCGCGGCCAAGCGCCTTGCCGAGCTCGCCGGAGCCGATGCCTCCACCGTGCACCGGCTGCTTGAGCTCAAGCCCGGCGGGGACGCGGCGTACGACAGGGACCGGCCGCTGGACGCGGACCTGGTGGTGGTCGACGAGGCGTCCATGCTCGATCTGCTGCTGGCCAACAAGCTGGTCAAGGCGGTCGCTCCAGGCGCGCATCTGCTGCTGGTGGGGGACGTGGACCAGCTGCCGAGCGTCGGTGCGGGCGAAGTGCTGCGCGATCTGCTCGCGGACGGCGGCCCGGTGCCCTGTGTCCGGCTGACCCGGATCTTCCGGCAGGCCAAGCAGTCGGGCGTCGTCACCAACGCCCACCGCATCAACTCCGGTGTCCAGCCCATCACTTCAGGGCTCTCCGACTTCTTTCTCTTCGTCGAGGAGGAGACGGAGGACGCGGGCAAGCTCACCGTCGATGTGGCGGCCCGCCGGATCCCGGCCAAATTCGGACTCGATCCACGGCGCGATGTGCAGGTCCTCGCGCCGATGCACCGCGGTCCGGCCGGCGCCGGCACGCTCAACGGCCTGCTCCAGCAGGCGATTACACCCGCACGGCCCGACCTCCCCGAGAAGCGTTTCGGCGGCCGTGTCTTCCGGGTCGGCGACAAGGTCACCCAGATTCGCAACAATTACGAGAAAGGCAAGAACGGCGTCTTCAACGGCACGGTCGGCGTGGTCACCTCGATACAGCTCGACGACCAGCGGCTGACGGTGCTGACGGACGAGGACGAGGAGGTTTCGTACGACTTCGACGAGCTGGACGAGTTGGCACACGCGTACGCCGTGACCATTCACCGCTCGCAGGGCAGTGAATATCCCGCAGTGGTGATCCCGGTCACCACCGGAGCCTGGATGATGCTCCAGCGGAACCTCCTCTACACGGCGGTCACACGGGCCAGGAAACTCGTCGTGCTGGTCGGCTCCCGTAAGGCGATAGGACAGGCAGTGCGCACCGTTTCCGCAGGCAGGCGTTTCACCGCGCTCGACCACCGGCTGACCGGCGGTTGAGGCGTGACGGCTCGGCCGGCCGGGGGAAGCCCTCCGGCTCCCGGGGGTGGGAAACCCCACCCCGGCTTCCGGAACCAGGGCGGACGCGGCAAGATGAGCAGGTTGGCGGCACTGAGTGCCGCCAATAGGCCCAATGGTCGACCCCGAGTGCACTCTCCTGAGCCAAATGGGGGATGGTAGAGACAGTCAGGGCACCTCGAAGAAGAGGCACTACGTCGGTGAGGGATGACGTGAGCGACAACTCTGTAGTACTGCGGTACGCGGACGGTGAATACACCTACCCGGTGGTCGAGAGCACCGTCGGCGACAAGGGCTTCGACATCGGGAAGCTCCGAGCCAATACCGGTCTGGTCACCCTGGACAGCGGATACGGCAATACCGCCGCCTATAAATCCGCCATCACTTACCTCGACGGCGAGCAGGGCATCCTGCGCTACCGCGGCTACCCGATCGAGCAGCTGGCCGAGCGCTCCACCTTCGTCGAGGTGGCGTACCTGCTGATCAACGGCGAGCTTCCGACGGTCGACGAGCTTGCGGCCTTCAAGGGTGAGATCACCCAGCACACGCTGCTGCACGAGGACGTCAAGCGGTTCTTCGGCGGATTCCCGCGCGACGCCCACCCGATGGCGATGCTGTCGTCCGTCGTCAGCGCGCTGTCGACGTTCTACCAGGACAGCCACAACCCGTTCGACGAGAAGCAGCGTCACCTCTCCACGGTCCGGCTGCTCGCGAAGCTTCCGACGATCGCGGCGTACGCCTACAAGAAGTCGATCGGCCACCCCTTCGTCTACCCGCGCAACGACCTCGGGTACGTGGAGAACTTCCTGCGGATGACCTTCTCGGTCCCCGCCCAGGAGTACGACCTCGACCCGGTCGTGGTCTCGGCGCTCGACAAGCTGCTGATCCTGCACGCTGATCACGAGCAGAACTGTTCGACATCCACGGTGCGTCTGGTCGGCTCCTCGCAGGCGAACATGTTCGCCTCGATCTCCGCCGGCATCAGCGCCCTGTGGGGCCCGCTGCACGGTGGCGCCAACCAGTCGGTCCTGGAGATGCTCGAAGGCATCCAGGCCAACGGCGGCGACGTGGACTCCTTCATCCGCAAGGTGAAGAACAAGGAGGACGGCGTCCGTCTGATGGGCTTCGGCCACCGCGTCTACAAGAGCTTCGACCCGCGCGCGAAGATCATCAAGGCCGCGGCGCACGATGTCCTCTCGGCGCTCGGCAAGTCCGACGAGCTGCTCGACATCGCGCTCAAGCTGGAGGAGCACGCGCTCTCCGACGACTACTTCGTCTCGCGCAACCTCTACCCGAACGTGGACTTCTACACCGGTCTGATCTACCGGGCCATGGGCTTCCCGACCGAGATGTTCACCGTGCTCTTCGCGCTCGGCCGTCTCCCGGGCTGGATCGCCCAGTGGCACGAGATGATCAAGGAGCCGGGTTCCCGCATCGGCCGTCCGCGCCAGATCTACACCGGCGAGGTCCTGCGCGACTTCGTCCCGGTCGAGGCCCGCTGACACCGCGTCCGCGGCGCTCGTCGGGGGACGGTACTCCGCTGAACGCGGCCGCGTAGAACGCGGAAAGCGCCCCGCTGCCGATCCCCCCACGGGTCGGCGGGCGGGGCGCTTCCCATATCCCCGGAGCGGATTCCCCCCACGGGATCCGGCCGGGTGCCTGCTGGCTGCAGGAGCTCCTCACGCGGTCTGCCGGGGTACGTACGCACGGGAGGGCCGCTCAAAGCTCCCCGGGCACGTGCCCCGGCCAACGCTTGCCTGGGACGTCCCCCAAGACATCCCATGAACGTCCCCCAAGACGTTCTCGGCATCGCCCATTTAGACTCGCGAGGAGCCTGAATGGTTACCCCTCAATATCTGTGATCTAGGTCTCCTTGTGAAGGTCTTGTGACCTATCTGTAGTCACGAGAAGGAGCGCAAGCGGAGGCTGTTGGTCACCACAAATACGGATGAAAAGGCCATGGCGAAACCGGCGATCATGGGGTTGAGCAGGCCTGATGCCGCGAGAGGCAGTGCGGCGACGTTGTAGCCGAAGGCCCAGTAAAGATTCCCTTTGATAGTTGCAAGCGTCCGACGTGCGAGACGGATCGCGTCGGCGGCAACCCTCAGATCCCCGCGTACGAGTGTCAGATCGCCGGCCTCGATCGCCGCGTCGGTGCCCGTGCCCATCGCCAGACCAAGATCGGCTGTGGCGAGCGCTGCCGCGTCGTTGACGCCGTCCCCGACCATCGCGACGCTGCGGCCCTGGGCCTGCAGGCGCCGGACCACGGCCACCTTCTCCTCGGGCAGGACCTCGGCGTACACCTCGTCGATGCCGACCTCGGCCGCGACCGCGTCGGCCACCGCCCTGCTGTCACCGGTCAGCAGTACCGGAGTGAGGCCCAGGGCCCGCAGCCGGGCGACCGCCTCGGCGCTCGAGTCCTTGACCGCGTCGGCGACGGTGAGGACGCCGAGCGCCTTGCCGTCCCGGGCGGCGAAGACGGCCGTCCGTCCGTCCGTGCCCGCGGCGGCGGTCAGCTCGCCGGGCAGGTCCACACCCGCGTCCTGGAGAAGCTGGGCACGTCCGACGAGCACCTCGTGGCCCTCGACGACGCCTCGCACGCCGAGCCCGGGGACGTTCTCGAAGGCCGTCGCAGCCGGCAGACGACCGACGCGTTCCGCGGCTCCCGCAGCGACGGCGCGTGCGATGGGGTGCTCCGAGGCGTGCTCCAGTGCGCCCGCGAAGCGCAGCAGTTCGTGCTCCTCGGCGGTTCCGGAGACGTACACGCCCTGAAGGCTCATCCGGCCGGTGGTGACCGTCCCGGTCTTGTCCAGGACGACGGTGTCGGCCCTGCGGGTGGACTCCAGCACCTCGGGCCCCTTGATCAGGATGCCGAGCTGCGCGCCCCGCCCCGTACCGACCATGAGGGCGGTCGGGGTCGCGAGGCCGAGCGCGCAGGGGCAGGCGATGATCAGTACGGCGACGGAGGCGGTGAAGGCAGCGGTCGTGTCGCCGGTGGTCAGCAGCCAGGCGGCGAGCGTGCCGAGGGCGATCAGCAGCACGGCGGGCACGAAGACCGCCGAGATCCGGTCGGCAAGGCGCTGCACCTCGGCCTTGCCGTTCTGGGCGTCCTCGACCAGCCTGGCCATCCGGGCGAGCTGGGTGTCCGCGCCGATCCGGGTGGCTTCGACGACGAGACGGCCGGCGGTGTTGACGCAGCCGCCCGTGACCGGGTCGCCCGCGGTCACATCCACCGGCACGGACTCTCCGGTGAGCATCGAGGCGTCGACGGCCGATGCGCCGTCCACGACCGTGCCATCGGTGGCGATCTTCTCTCCCGGACGTACGACGAAGCGGTCGCCGACCGCGAGCCGGCCGACCGGAACGCGCACTTCCGTACCGCCGCGCAGTACGGCGACGTCCTTGGCTCCCAGCTCCATGAGGGCACGCAGGGCCGCGCCCGCCTTCCGCTTGGAGCGGGCTTCCAGATAGCGGCCGAGCAGGATGAACGTGGTCACGCCCGCCGCGACTTCGAGATAGATCGTCGAAGGTCCGTCGGTACGGGCGACGGTCAGATCGAAGCCGTGGCGCATACCGGGCATGCCCGCGTCCCCGAGGAACAGCGCCCACAGCGACCAGCCGAAGGCGGCGAGCGTGCCGAGGGAGACGAGGGTGTCCATGGTGGCCGCGCCGTGGCGGAGGTTGGTCCAGGCGGCCCGGTGGAAGGGGAGGGCACCCCAGACGACGACCGGGGCCGCGAGGGCCAGTGAGAGCCACTGCCAGTTGTCGAACTGCAGGGCGGGGATCATCGCCATCAGGACGACAGGCGCGGAGAGTACGGCGGAGACGGTGAGGCGTTGGCGCAGGGCGGCCGTCTCGGGGTCGCGGTGCGGGGGTGCGTCCGCAGCGGGCTCGTCGAGGTCGGAGGCGGGCTCCGGCGCGGGCGGCGGGGGCTGCTCGGCCGTGTAGCCGGTCTTCACGACGGTCGCGATGAGATCGGTGACCTCCAGACCCTGCGGGTAGGAGATCTTCGCCTTCTCGGTCGCGTAGTTGACGGTGGCGCTGACGCCGTCCATGCGATTGAGCTTCTTCTCGACGCGAGCGGCGCACGAGGCGCAGGTCATCCCGCCGATGGTCAGCTCGACCTGGGATGTTTCCACGTTCAGGACTCCAAAACGGGGGCCGGGCCGTACGCGACCAGTATGGGACTGGTCGGGTACGGCCCGGCGGGAGATGTCTGTGGGGCTAGCGCCCGGCGGTCTGCGCTCAGGCCCGGCCGACGAGCTCGTACCCGGCCTCGTCCACGGCCTCGCGTACGGCGGTCTCGTCCAGCGGGGCGTCGGAGACGACCGTCACCTGGCCGGTCGAGGCGACCGCCTTCACCGAAGTCACGCCCGGGAGCTCGGAGATCTCGCTCGAGACCGCGCCTTCGCAGTGGCCGCACGTCATGCCGGTGACCTGGTAGACGGTGGTGACGCCACCGATCTGCACGTCGGCCGCGCCGTCGTGACAGGAGCCGGTCGACGAGCAGCAGGAGCCGGTCGCCCGGGCGGTCTCGGTGTTCGTCTCGGCGGTCATGGCGTTCTCCTCTTCGAGGGTGCAACACGTACGAAGTCATGGGGCGCCGGAGGGCCGCGGGAATGCCGAGGCTCCCTGACACTCGCAGACTATACCCCTAGGGGGTATTAATGCGAATGAGCGCCGCGTGCCGCGTTTTGCTGCTCCGCGGCCGGCTGCCCGGCCGGGCAGAGGCCGACGACCGGGGCCAGGTAGCGGAACATGACTTTCTTGATCTCGTCGATGTACGCCTGCCGCTCTTCGCCCTCGTGGGCGAGTGCCAGGTCGAGACCGGCCTTGAACACGGCGAAGATCATGGTCGCGATGCGGGTGCGCTCGGCGGGCGGGGCGTCGGGGAGAAAGCTCGCGATGATCTCCTCGATGCGGGTGAGCAGCACGGCGTGCAGCGCGTTGAACTCCACGGTGATCTGGCCGGGTACGTCGGGGCCGTGCACCAGGACCGCGAAGGCCGGGTTCTCGTGGTTGAACGCGAAGAGCGGATCGAGGACAGCGTCCAGCAACCGGTCGAGGGGGAGGTCCAGATTGGCCTCGGTCAGGGCCGCACCGTGGGACTCGCGCCAGCGCTCCAGGAGCCTGCCGCCGAGCTCGACGGCGATGGCCTCCTTGTTCGGGAAGAACTGGTAGAGCGTGCCGGGGGAGACGCCTGCCTCGCGGGCGATGGCGTTGGTGCTGGCCGCGGTGTAGCCGGTGCTGCAGAAGACGCTGGCCGCGGCGTCGAGGAGCTGGGCGATACGGCGCTCACCCCGGGCCTGGCGCCGCCGCGGCTTGGCGGTGGTCGCGGGCTCGGTGCTCGCGGGCTCGGTGGCCGCTGGCTCGCTGGTCGCGGCGGCGCCGACGGGCTCTGTGGTCGCGTCCGGTCCCGGCTCGGCGGCGGGTCCGGGCTTGGGCTCGGCGGTCGCGGCGGGCTCCGGTGTCGTGGGCTCCGGCACGTGAAATCCCCAGCTTCCTCAAGCGGTTGACAAACGCGAGTGGTCGCTCGCATTCTTGATTAATGCGAGCGATAGCTCGTGTTTGCCAGTCTATGGCAATGGTCGACCCATGCTGCCTGCCGGGAAGCCAGCGCGTGGGCCACGGTGAAGGGGACACCGCACCATGTCCGAAGTCAACAGCCCACCTCCACTCGGAGGATGGACCCGCTTCGTCACCGCGCGCCCCCGGCTCTCGCTGCTCGCCGCCCTCGTCCTCACCGCGCTCGCCGTATTCGCCGGAAGCGGAGTCGCCGAGCGGATGGGAAGCGGCGGCTGGGCGGACCCGTCTGCCGAGTCGACCTATGCGACCAAGGCCCTGGAGCGGGAGTTCCCCGCCTCTCAGCCGAATGTGCTGCTGCTCGTGGACAGCGGGCGGGCGAGCGTGGACGACCCGGCGGTCGCCGCCGAGGGACGGCGGCTGGCGGAGCAGCTGGCCGCCGAGAAGGACGTCACGGGCGTCGGTTCGTACTGGCAGACGGGCTCGCCCGCGCTGCGGGCCCGAGACGGGCGGCAGGCCCTGATCGCGGCCCGGATCCAGGGCGACGAGAAGGCCGCGGCCGAGGTGCTGGAGCGGATTGCGCCCGACTTCCGCGGAGCGCACGGCCCGGTGGACGTCTCGATCGGCGGCCCGGTCGGCGTTCAGCACGAGATGACGACGATCATCCAGGACGACCTGCTGCGGGCCGAGATGATCGCCCTGCCGGTGACGCTGGTGCTGCTGGTCATGGTCTTCGGCAGCGCGATCGCCGCGCTGCTCCCGCTGGGCGTCGGCATCGTCGCCATCCTGGGGACGAATGCCGTGCTGCGCGGCATCACGGAGTTCGCGGATGTCTCGGTCTTCGCGCAGAACCTCACCACGGCCCTGGGTCTCGGACTCGCCATCGACTACGCCCTGTTCATCGTGCGCAGATTCCGCGAGGAGCTCGCCGCGGGGGCCGAAGTGCGCGAGGCGGTGGGCATCACCCTGCGCACCGCGGGCCGCACGGTTCTGTTCTCCGCGCTGACCGTGGCGGTGTCGCTGGCCGCGATGCTGGTCTTCCCGCAGTACTTCCTGCGGTCGTTCGCCTATGCCGGGATCGCTGTTGTCCTGCTGGCCGCGGGCGCCGCGCTGATTCTGCTCCCGGCCGCGCTGATGCTCCTGGGGCATCGGGTCAACGCGCTCGATCTGCGCCGCCTGTTCCGGCGTGCCCGCGGCAAGAGCGTGGGTACGGACACGGAGGCAACCGGCGCCGGATGGGCGCGGTTCGCGGCCCTGGTGATGCGCCGTGCCCCGCTCTTCGCCTTCGCCACAGTGACCGGTCTGATGCTGCTCGGACTGCCCTTCCTGGGCGTGAAGTTCGGCACCCCGGACGACCGCCAGCTGCCGGCGACCGCGGAGTCTCATGTGGTCCAGCAGCAGATCCGCGACGGCTTCCCCGGCAGTCCCGCCGGCGGCCTCGAAGTGTTCGCCGAGGACAAGAGGTCCCGTACGACACCTGCCGAGTACGCCGACTACCGCGCCCGTATTGCCGCCCTCCCGGGTGTGCTGCGGGTCGACGGGCCTGTCACCGCGAGCGGTTCGGCCTACTTCGCGGTCCAGCCCAAGGGCGAGGCGGTGGGCGAACGGGCTCAGCGGCTCGTACACGAACTGCGCGACGTCCCGGCCTCGTTCGAGACCTCGGTGACGGGCAGGGCGGCAGTCCTGGAGGACTCCAAGGCGGCGATAGCGGACCGACTGCCGCTTGCGCTGGGGATCATCGCCGTGGTGACCCTGCTGCTCGTCTTCCTGCTCACCGGCAGTGTGCTGATCCCGATCCAGGCGGTCGTGCTCAACGCCCTGAGCCTGACAGCGATGTTCGGTGCGGTCGTCTGGGTCTTCCAGGACGGCAACCTCTCCGGACTGCTCTCCTTCACCTCCACCGGGGACATTGAGACGACGTTGCCCGTCCTGATGTTCTGCATCGCCTTCGGGCTCTCCATGGACTACGGAGTCTTTCTGCTCTCCCGTATCAAGGAGGAGTACGACCACACCGGCGACCACGAGCACGCGGTGAGGTTCGGACTCCAGCGCACCGGCGGGCTGATCACCGCGGCGGCCGTGATCCTCGCTGTCGTGATGGTGGGTATCGGCACCTCACGGGTGACCAACACCAAGATGCTCGGTCTCGGAATCGCGCTGGCCGTGCTGATGGACGCCATGGTGGTGCGCAGTCTGCTGGTCCCGTCGGTGATGAAGCTGATGGGCGTCTCGACGTGGTGGGCACCCGCGCCACTGCGCCGATTCCATCAGCGGTTCGGTCTGAGCGAGGGGGAGATACCGCAGCCGACTCCGGAGTCGAAGCCGGACACCGGCCCGAAGTCGGGGCCGGAGTCTGATCCCGACGCGGTACGGGACAAGGTCAACGCCTGACACCGCGTGCACGCCGGAGCCCCGCACCCGGGGGGCGGGGCTCCGGTGGCGCAGTCCCATCGGCTCTCAGGCCATACGTCTCAGTCCCTGCGGCCCCTGTTCCCGGGGCGGTTGGCGACCCAGACGCGGATCGTGTCCGCGTACCAGTAGGG
The DNA here is from genome assembly GCF_040606445.1 of Streptomyces sp. NPDC005408. Lineage (NCBI taxonomy): Bacteria > Bacillati > Actinomycetota > Actinomycetes > Kitasatosporales > Streptomycetaceae > Streptomyces > Streptomyces sp. NPDC005408. The sequence goes on from NZ_JBEXEX010000012.1 coordinate 93,936, forward strand.
CTTGCCTGCCTCCACATGGTCGGGCGGCGGGAGAAGGCCGTGCTTGCGGTATGAGCGGACCGTGTCCGGCTGCACCTTGATGTGCGCGGCGATGTCCTTGTAGGACCAGAGTCTTCTGTCCGTCATATAGGTGGCACCTCCCTGCGTGCGCGGCAGCGGGCGGCCGGGGGGCCATCGGGGGAGCTGCGGCGCGGACGCTGGCGATCACTGAGCCTGTGCCCGTTGAACGACTGCGAGTGCGGCGAGGGGTGGGCCTGTTGATCGGCTGTGACGGAAGTCCCGCGTAATAGAGACATGCGTGATGAGCGGGAGACAACCGTGACAGAAGTGGCGTGAGTGTGGCGTGAGTGTGGCGTGAGCGTCAGGCGCCACAAGAGCGCAGGAAACCGCGGGTTCGCCGGGCGATCGGGAAGGGTTTGTCGGGCGGACAGGGATACATGTCCTGCTCGACGATGGCGAAGAGTTCGACGTCCAGTGCCTGGGCCGCGGCCAGTACGGGCTCCAGCGCGGGCACCCCGGACGGCGGTTCGCACATCACGCCCCGGCCGACGGCCGGTCCGAACGGCACTTCGTCCGCGACCACTTCGGCGAGGATCTCCGGATCCACCTGCTTGAGATGGAGGTATCCGATCCGCTCCCCGTACGTCTCGATCAGCTTGACGCTGTCGCCTCCGCAGTAGGCGTAGTGCCCCGTGTCCAGGCAGAGCGAGACCAGCGCGGGATCGGTGGCGTCGAGGAAGCGGCTGACGTTCTCCTCGCTGTCGATATGCGTGTCGGCATGCGGATGGACGACGATCCTCAGCCCGTACCGCTCCCGCACCTCGCGGCCCAACCGCTCGGTCTGGTCGGTCAGATCGCGCCATTGCGCGGGGGTGAGGGTGCTGTCCTCCAGCACCTGGCCGGTCTTGTCGTCGCGCCAGAAGGAGGGGATGACGACCAGATGTTCCGCGCCCATCGCCTGGGTGAGCGCCGCGATGTCCGCGACATGCGCCCAGGTCTTCTCCCAGACGGCGGGCCCGTGGTGCAGCCCGGTGAAGACGGTCCCGGCGGAGACCTTCAGCCCGCGCCGGGCGGTCTCATCGGTGAGGCGGGCGGGGTCGCTCGGGAGATAGCCGTACGGGCCGAGCTCGATCCATTCGTAACCGGCCTGGGCGACCTCGTCGAGGAAGCGCTGCCAGGGGACCTGCTGAGGGTCGTCGGGGAACCACACCCCCCAGGAGTCGGGGGCCGAGCCGACCCGGATGCGGTTCAGGGAGGGGACGGATGAGGTCATGCCGGTCAGCTTTCCGGCCGTCGGAGAAGGGTGTCAAGGCTTCGTCCGAATGTAAGGACAAAATGTTGACAGGGCTCAGGAAGGAGCACTAGACCTGGGTGCAGCCGGCGTCGAACCGAAGGGACGCGCATGCCTCAGCCGTACGACGTGATCACGATGGGCCGGATCGGGGTGGACCTGTATCCGCTGCGGACCGGGGTCCCGTTGGCGCAGGTCGACACGTTCGGAAAGTTCCTCGGCGGCTCGGCCACGAATGTCGCGGTCGGGGCGGCCAGGCTCGGCCGGCGGACGGCGGTGATCACCCGCACCGGCCAGGACGCCTTCGGGGACTATCTCCACCAGGCACTGGGGGAGTTCGGGGTCGACGACCGCTGGGTGACGCCGGTGGCCGCCTACCCGACCCCGGTCACCTTCTGCGAGATCTTCCCGCCGGACGACTTTCCGCTCTACTTCTACCGGCAGCCGAAAGCCCCCGACCTCGAGATCCATGAGCACGAGCTGGACCTGGCGGCCATCCGTGAGGCGCGCGTGTTCTGGATGACGGGGACGGGCCTGTGCGCGGAGCCGAGCCGTACGGCGACCCTGGCCGCGCTCGCCCACCGGGACCGGTCCGGCACGACCGTCTTCGACCTCGACTGGCGGCCGATGCTGTGGAACAGCACGGCCTGGAAGAACCCGGACGAGGCGCGGCCGTACTACGCCGAGGCGCTCGGGCACGCCACCGTCGCCGTGGGCAATCTGGAGGAGTGCGAGATCGCCACCGGCGAGCGTGAGCCGTATGCCGCGGCCCGCGCACTGCTTGCCGCCGGGGTCGAGCTCGCCGTCGTCAAGCAGGGGCCCAAGGGGGTTCTCGCAGTTCACCGGGACGGTACGCAGGCCGAGGTGCCGCCCGTCCCCGTCGAGGTGGTCAACGGGCTCGGTGCGGGCGACGCGTTCGGCGGGGCGCTCTGCCACGGGCTGCTGTCCGGCTGGGAGTTGGAGCGCATCATGCGGTACGCCAACGCCGCCGGAGCCATCGTCGCCGCACGCCTCGCCTGCTCCACCGCGATGCCGTACGCCGCCGAGGTCGACCAGGTCCTCTCCGGCGGCCCGGTCCCGCCGTCCCCGACCCCGCCGCCGGTCCCGCCGCCCGGTCAGGCCCCGCCGCCCACGCTCGGGCCAGTCCCGCCAGGAGCCGCGTAGTGAGCACCGTCGACATCGCCGAGCTCGTCGGGATCCGCACCCGTCACCCCGAGGCTGTCGCCGAAGCCGCGTCCCGGCGGCGCAGGCGGCCGCGGCTCATCGGCGAGAGCGGACGCCTGATGATCATCGCCGCCGACCATCCCGCCCGCGGCGCCCTCGCCGTCGGCGACCGCCCGCTCGCCATGGCCAACCGCCTCGACCTGCTCGAACGGCTCTGCCTGGCCCTCTCCCGCCCTGGCGTCGACGGTGTACTCGCCACCGCCGACATCCTCGACGACCTGCTCCTCCTCGGCGCCCTCGACGACAAGGTCGTCATGGGCTCCATGAACCGCGGTGGCCTCGCCGGCGCGACGTTCGAGCTCGACGACCGGTTCACCGGACACCGCCCCCAGGACCTGGACCGCCTCGGATTCGACGCGGGCAAGCTGCTGCTCCGTATCGACTACGAGGACCCGGCCTCGCTCGACACGCTGCACGCCACCGCCCGGGCCGTCGACGAGATGGCGGAGCGTCAGCTTCCCGTCTTCATCGAGCCGTTCATCTGTCACCGGGTCGACGGCCGGCTCCGCAACGATCTCAGCGCCGAGGCAGTCACCCGGTCGATCGCGATCGCGTCCGGGCTTGCAGGCACCTCCGCGTACACCTGGCTGAAGGTCCCCGTCACCGACGACCCCGACGCCATGGCGTCCGTGATGGAGACCTCGACCCTGCCCGCGGTCCTGCTCGGGGGAGAGATCGGCGGCGACCAGCACGGCGCGTACGAGAAATGGCGTGGTGCGCTGCAACTGCCCACCGTCCAGGGACTGGTGGTGGGACGCTCGCTGCTCTATCCGGTCGACGGAGACGTCTCCGGTGCGGTCGATACGGCCGTAGGACTGCTGTAGGGGGTACGGAGAAGTCATGAGCGACCACGACGACCAGAAGCAGTACCTGCCGGCGGGCAGCGCGGCCGACGGGCCGTATGCCCTCCGGATCGACCCGGAACAGGCCGGCTGGGGGTACTCCAGCCTGCGTGTACTGGAGCTGAAGCCGGGCGGTTCACACTCCCTCGTCGCCGGGGACAGTGAATGGATCGTGCTGCCGCTCGCCGGCGGTTGCACGGTGCAGACACAAGGCGAGACCTTTGAACTGCAGGGCAGAGAAAGCGTGTTCAGCGGAGTGACGGACTTCGCCTATGTCCCGCGCGATGCCCATGCACAGATCGCCTCCGGTGCGGGAGGCCGCTTCGCCCTGGCAGGAGCGAAGTGCGAGCGACGACTCCCCGCTCGCTACGGCCCCGCGCCGGAGGTTCCGGTCGAGCTGCGCGGCTCGGGCACCTGTTCGCGCCAGGTCAACAACTTCGCCGCGGCCGCCCTCGCCGGAGGCGATGGTTCATACGGGTTCGACTGCGACAAGCTGATCGCGGTCGAGGTGCTCACGCCCGGCGGGAACTGGTCCTCGTACCCGCCGCACAAGCACGACGAGCACCGCCCCGGCGTCGAGTCCGAGCTCGAAGAGATCTACTACTTCGAGATCGACCACGGCGGCGTGGGATACCACCGGGTCTCCCCGTCCAGGCCCGGCGGTACGGACGTCCTCGCCGAGGTCCGCACCGGTGACGCCGTACTCATCCCCGACGGCTGGCACGGCCCGTCCATCGCCGCGCCCGGCCGCGACATGTACTACCTCAATGTCATGGCGGGCCCGGGCGCCACCCGGGAGTGGCTGATCTGCGACCACCCGGACCACGGCTGGATCCGCGACACCTGGCCGGAGCAGCCCGTCGACCCCCGACTGCCCCTGTACGGGAGCGATGGAGGCCACCGATGAAGACACGCCGACTCACCGCCGCCCAGGCCCTCGTCGCCTTCCTCGCCCGCCAGTACACCGAACGCGATGGCCGCCGCCACCGTCTGATCAACGCCACCTGGGGCATCTTCGGCCACGGCAATGTGGCCGGACTCGGCCAGGCGCTCCTGGAATCCGGCGAGGACATGCCGTACATCCAGGGCCGCAACGAACAGGCCATGGTGCACGCCGCCGTCGGCTACGCCCGCCAGTCGCGCCGCCTCTCCGCCCACGCCGTCACGACCTCCATCGGCCCCGGCGCCACCAACCTCGTCACCGGCGCCGCGCTCGCCACCATCAACCGGCTGCCCGTTCTGCTGCTGCCCGGCGACATGTTCGCGACCCGCCCCGCCGACCCGGTCCTCCAGCAGCTGGAACTCCCGTACGCGGGCGATGTGTCGGTCAACGACGCCCTGCGCCCGGTCTCGCGCTACTTCGACCGCGTCACCCGCCCCGAGGCGCTCATCCCAGCCGCCCTGCAGGCGATGCGTGTCCTCGCCGACCCCGCCGACACCGGCGCGGTCACGCTGGCACTGCCGCAGGACGTGCAGGCCGAGGCGTACGACTGGCCGGAGGAGTTCTTCGCCGAGCGCGTCTGGCAGGTCGGCCGCCCCCGACCCGACCTGGACGCCCTCGACGCGGCACGCCGCGCGATCTCCGCCGCGCGCCGCCCCCTGATCGTCGCGGGCGGCGGTGTCCACCACAGTGAGGCCGAGGAGGCTCTGAAGTCCTTCGCCGACGCGACCGGCATCCCGGTCGCCTCCACCCAGGCGGGCAAGGGGTCACTGCCCCACGACCACCCCTGTGACGTCGGCGGAATCGGCCACACCGGCACCGCTACGGCCGACGAGCTGGCCCGTACGGCCGACCTGGTGATCGGCGTCGGCACCCGCTGGTCCGACTTCACCACCGCCTCCGCGACCCTCTTCCAGAATCCAGCAGTCCGCTTCCTGAACATCAACATCACCGGCTTCGACGCCCACAAGATGGCCGGACTCACCCTGGTCGCGGACGCCCGCACCGCTCTCGACGAGCTCGCAGCGGCGCTCGGCACCCGCTTCCGCGTCGAGCCCGCCTACGCCACGGAGTACGGCGACGACAAGGAGCGCTGGGAGCACCGGGTCGACGCCGCCTACGAGGCCGAGGACCCGGACACCCGCCCGACCCAGCCCCAGGTGCTCGGCGCTCTCGACGCCCTGGTCACCGGCGACGACATTGTGATCAACGCGGCGGGCTCGCTCCCGGGCGACCTGCACAAGCTGTGGCGCGCCCGCAGCGCCGACCAGTACCACGTCGAGTACGGCTACTCCTGCATGGGATACGAGATCCCGGCGGCCATCGGCGTCTGCATGGCCGCGCCGGGCCGACCGGTGTGGGCGCTCGTCGGCGACGGTACATATCTGATGAACCCCACCGAGATCGTCACCGCCGTCCAGGAGAACATCCCGATCAAGGTGATCATCCTGCAGAACCACGGATACGCCTCGATCGGCGGCCTCTCCGAGTCGGTGGGCGCTGAGCGCTTCGGCACCGCCTACCGCCACCGGGCGGGCGACGGTACGTACACAGGTGCCCCGCTCCCCGTCGACCTCGCCGCCAACGCCGCCTCCCTCGGGTTGCGCGTGATCCGCGCCAAGACGGTGCGTGACCTGCACGAAGCGCTTGCTGTGGCGCGTGATGCGGACGTTCCCACAGGTGTCTACGTCGAGACCGAAACGGCAGACACTGTGTCGGGCGCGCCTCCGGCGCAGGCGTGGTGGGATGTTCCGGTGGCCGAGACCGCGACCCGCCCGTCGGCGGTCAAGGCCCGGGAGGAGTACGACCGGCAAGTCTCAGCCCGACGCCGCCATCTGTAGAAGCCTGAAGGAGCACGAAATGAAGACCGTCAACCACTGGATCGGTGGCAAGACCGTCGAAGGCGCGTCAGGCAACTGGGGCCCGGTCACCGACCCGGCGACCGGCGCCGTCACCACCCGGGTCGCCCTGGCCTCGGCGGACGAGGTCGACGCCGCCGTCACCGCGGCGAAAGACGCGTACGCCACCTGGGGCACGTCCTCGCTCGCCCAGCGCACCTCCATCCTCTTCCGCTACCGCGCCCTGCTCGACGCGCACCGCGACGACATCGCCGCTCTGATCACCGCCGAGCACGGCAAGGTCCACTCCGACGCGCTCGGCGAGGTCGCCCGCGGCCTGGAGATCGTCGAGCTCGCCTGCGGCATCACCACCCAGCTCAAGGGCGAACTGTCCACCCAGGTCTCCAACCGGGTCGACGTCTCCTCGATCCGTCAGTCGCTCGGCGTCGTCGCTGGCATCACGCCGTTCAACTTCCCGGCAATGGTCCCGATGTGGATGTTCCCGCTGGCGATCGCCTGCGGAAACACCTTCGTACTGAAGCCCAGCGAGAAGGACCCGTCGGCCGCGAACCTCCTCGCGGAGCTGGCCGCCGAGGCGGGCCTGCCCGACGGTGTGCTCAATGTCGTCCACGGCGACAAGGTCGCGGTCGACGCGCTGCTCGCACACCCGGACGTCACCGCGGTCTCCTTCGTTGGCTCCACCCCGATCGCCCGATACATCCATGCCACCGCCTCCGCCAACGGCAAGCGCGTCCAGGCGCTCGGCGGCGCGAAGAACCACATGCTGGTCCTGCCCGACGCGGACCTGGACGCGGCCGCGGACGCGGCGGTCTCGGCGGCGTACGGCTCCGCGGGCGAGCGCTGCATGGCGATCTCCGCGGTCGTCGCGGTCAGCTCCATCGCCGACGAGCTGGTGGACAAGATCCGCGAGCGCGCCGAGAAGATCAAGATCGGCCCCGGCAACGACCCGGAGTCCGAGATGGGCCCCCTGATCACCAAGGCCCACCGCGACAAGGTCGCCACCTATGTCACGGGCGCGGCGGCCCAGGGCGCGCAGGTTGTGCTCGACGGCACCGGCTACACCGTCGACGGCTTCGAGGACGGCCACTGGATCGGCCTGTCGCTGCTCGACAAGGTCTCCACGGACTCGGACGCGTACCGCGACGAGATCTTCGGCCCGGTGCTGTGCGTGCTGCGCGCGGAGACGTACGAGGAGGGCGTGGCGCTGATCAATGCCTCCCCGTACGGCAACGGCACGGCCGTCTTCACCCGCGACGGCGGCGCGGCCCGCCGCTTCCAGCTGGAGGTCCAGGCGGGCATGGTCGGCGTGAACGTCCCGATCCCGGTCCCGGTGGGCTACCACTCCTTCGGTGGCTGGAAGGACTCGCTCTTCGGCGACCACCACATCTACGGCAACGACGGTGTGCACTTCTACACGCGCGGCAAGGTCGTCACGACCCGCTGGCCGGACCCGTCGGAGGGCCACATCGGCGTGGACCTGGGCTTCCCGCGCAATCACTGATGGCACCCGGACCGCCCCGGCCCGCACGGACTCGGAAGTCCGTGCGGGCCGGGCCTGTTCAGTGCCTCTCGTGCCAGTACGGCTAGAACAGCGAGTGCAGCAGCTTGTTCGGGGAGCCCGTCCGCGGGTCCTGGACCTTGCCGCTCGTTGCGTTGTTCACGAGCGCGTTCCTGACCTGCGCCGGGGTCGCCGTCGCATGCGTCGCCAGATACAGCGCCGCCACGCCCGTCGTGTGCGGCGTCGCCATCGAAGTGCCCGAGATCGTGTTCGTCGCCGTGTCGCTGTCCTTCCACGACGACGTGATGTTCACGCCCGGTGCGAACAGGTCAAGACACGTCCCGTAGTTGGAGAACGACGCCCTCCGGTCGGTGTTGTCCGTCGCGCCGACCGTGATCGCCTCGGGGACGCGGGCGGGCGAGTAGTTGCACGCGTTTGCGGGCAGGCCCAGGATGGGAAGGCCGTTGCCCGCGGCGATCGAGTAGCTGACGCCCGAGGCGATGGACTTCTTCACCGCGTTGTCCAGCGACGCGCTCGCACTGCCGCCCAGGCTCATGTTGGCGACGGCCGGCTTCTTCGCGTGGGCGGTAACCCAGTCGATGCCCGCGATGACCCCGTCCGTCGTCCCGGAGCCCTCGCAGTCCAGGACGCGTACGGCAATGAGCTTGACGGCCTTGGCCACGCCGTACGTCTTGCCGCCGACCGTGCCCGCGACATGTGTGCCGTGGCCGTTGCAGTCCTGGCCGTTCTGTCCGCCGCCCACCGTGTCCGTGCCGACGCTCGCGCGGCCGCCGAACTCGCTGTGGGACGTGCGGATCCCGGTGTCGATGATGTACGCGTTCACGTTCGACGCGGTGGTGTTGTAGGTGTACGTCTTCGACAGCGGCAGATTCCGCTGGTCGACGCGGTCGATGCCCCAGGTCGCGTTGGACTGGGTGTCGTTGAGGCGGACCGTGGCGTTCTGCTCGACGTACGCCACGCGCGGATCGGCCGCGAGCTGCGCGGCCTTTTCGCGGGACATCGACGTGGAGAAGCCCTTGAGGACGTTGCGGTAGGTGAGTTTCGGCGTGGCGCCCAGATCGGCGGCGCGCGTGGAGCCGTCCTTCAGGACGACAATCCAGCTGTTCTGTACGGCAGTTGCAAGGGGAGCGAGACGAAGATCGCCGACGGGCGCGCTCTGCGCGGTGGGGGAGGCGGCGAACTGGAGACCGGCGGCAAGGGCGACTATGGGTATCAGCGCCCCGAAGCGTCGGGCAGTGGCTCTCATCTCGTGCACCTACCTTTCGTTGACCGTTAACGGACAAGTACGGGAGTGCATGGTGCCAGGAGCTGCATATGCGCTGACCAGCGTCTCGTGCCGTGACCCGCGAAACAAGACAGCATCACCACGTGGTGCGTGACGGACCCACACATTGTGAACACCCATCAACTGGTAGATCTCACGCAAAATCACACCTACCGGACAGCCGCGCCAACGGACGCGATCGCTAGCCCGCGGTGAACTCCCAGGTGAGCATCGCGAACACCCCGTCGTCCCGCGCGCCCGTCGAGCGGTATGTCGCCAGCGCCGGATCGTTGTCCGTGTCCACGCCGACCCACAGGTCGTAGCAGCCGCGCTCGCGCGCCACCTCGCGCAGCGCCTCGACGAGGGCACCTCCGATGCCGCGCCTGCGATACGGCTCGTCCACCGACAGCTCATACAGACACATCTCTGTGCCCTTGTCGGGGTGGAGCATCTCGATGCCCGAGACCATCCCAGCCGGGGCGCCGTCGGCATAGGCGATCAGCATCAGATGCCCGGGGGCCGCCAGAAATCGCTCCGCCCACTCCGCCCGCGCCGGGCCGTCATAAAGATGCTCGGCCGCGATGAGCTCGGCCACGGTGGTCGCGCGCCGGATGTCCATACGGATCCCTTCACACGGCGGTGCATACCGCGTCTGGTGTACGGCGACCGTACTGCGTACTACTCGAGGAGGCTCCTGAGTTCCGCCTGGCGGCAGCCGAGATGGCACAGGGGATCCACTTAGGGTTTCAAGCATGCAGATCCGACTTCCCCGGCCGCGCGGCCGATGGCTCGCAGGCGTCGCCGCCTTCGCCGTCCTCGCCGGCGCGGGCACCTGGACCGCGGTCGCCGACGACAGCGCACCGGTCGTGCAGCGTGAGGACCGGGTGCAGGAGATGCCCGGGGCGAAGATCGACACCTCCTACTTCACGACGGGCGGCACGGAGCGCCGCCCCGCCGTGCTCCTCGGGCACGGCTTCGGCGGCAGCAAGGACGACGTGCGCGCCCAGGCCGAGAAGCTGGCCCGCGACGGATACGCCGTGCTGACCTGGTCCGCCCGCGGCTTCGGTTCATCCACCGGGCAGATCGGGCTCAACGACCCCGACTTCGAGGTCAACGACGTCTCGCGGCTGATCGACTGGCTGGCCAAGCGGCCCGAGGTGCAGCTGGACGCGAACGGCGACCCGCGCGTCGGCGTCGCCGGTGCCTCCTACGGCGGAGCCATCTCATTGCTCGCCGCCGGATACGACAAGCGCGTCGACGCCATCGCACCCGCCATCACCTACTGGAACCTCTCCGACGCGCTCTTCCCGAACGGCGTGTTCAAGAAGCTCTGGGCCGGGATCTTCTTCTCCACCGGCTCGGCCGGGGCGCAGGGCACCTCAGGGGACCAGCCCGCCGATGTGCCCGCCGGGGACACCCCGCCGGGCGGCGCCGGGAAGCAGGGCACGGCCGGGGCAGGCACGCCCCGAGGCCCGGCCGCCGCCGGCGGCTGCGGCCGCTTCCAGCCCGCGCTGTGCACGATGTACGAACGCGTCGCCGTCGCCGGAAAGCCCGATGCCGCCGCCGAGCAACTCCTCCAACGCCGCAGCCCCTCCGCCGTCGGCAACCGCATCAAGGTGCCCACACTGATCGTGCAGGGCCAGTCCGACTCCCTCTTCCCGCTCGCGCACGCCGACGCCATGGCCAAGCAGATCAGCGCCAACGGAGCGCCCGTCTCCGTCGACTGGATCGCCGGCGGCCACGACGGCGGCGACCGCGAGACCGGCCGCATCGAGTCCCGTATCAGCAACTGGTTCGACCGCTACCTCAAGCAGGACAAGGGCGCCGACACCGGACCCGCCTTCCGCGTCAGCCGGACCGGAGGCATCGACTCCACCGACGGCGAGGCCCTGCTGCGCGGCGCGACCGGCGACCGCTACCCGGGCCTCGCCGGCGGCGCACACCCGATCGCCCTCACCGGCCGTGAGCAGAGCTTCGCCAACCCGGCCGGCGCCACCCCGCCCGCCATCTCCGCCGTCCCCGGCCTCGGCGGCGGACTCACCCAGCTCTCCTCCCTCGGTCTCGGTCTCTCCCTCGACTTCCCCGGCCAGTTCGCACGCTTCGACTCCCAGCCCCTCCAGCAGTCCCTGCGGATCACGGGCTCGCCGACCGTCCGCGCCACAGTCACCTCCTCCAGCGGTGAAGCGGTGCTGTTCGGCAAGGTGTACGACGTCGGGCCCGACGGCCGCCAACAGGTCCTGCCCTCCCAGCTCGTCGCCCCCGTCCGCGTCGAGGACGCCAAGCAGGGCAAGGACGTCGCACTGACCCTCCCCGCCGTGGACCACCAGGTCGACGCCGGGCACCGGCTGCGGCTGGTGCTGTCCGCGACCGATCTCGGCTATGCCTCCCCGGCCGCTCCTGCCACGTACACCGTCGCACTCGCCGACGGCGGCACCCTGGCGGTGCCCACCGCACCGGCCGTGAAGACCCAGGCCGCGGGACTGCCCTGGTGGACCTGGGCGCTCCCGGCCGCGGGCGCACTTCTGGCAGCGGCCCTGCTGATCACCGCCCGCCGCCGTGCGCTCGCCCCGGCACCCGACCCCGAGCTGGCCGAAGTGCCGCTGGAGATCACCGGGTTGACCAAGCGGTACGCCAGGTCCGCCGACCGGTATGCCGTACGGGAACTGTCCTTCCGGGTCGAGAAGGGCCAGGTCCTCGGTCTTCTCGGCCCCAACGGCGCGGGCAAGACCACCACCCTGCGCATGCTCATGGGCCTCATCCGGCCCGACGAGGGCGAGATCCGCGTCTTCGGCCACGCCATTCGGCCGGGCGCGCCCGTCCTGTCCCGGGTCGGCGCGTTCGTCGAGGGCGCGGGTTTCCTGCCGCATCTGTCGGGCCGCGACAACCTGGAGCTGTACTGGCAGGCCACCGGCCGTCCCGCGAGCGACGCGCATATCGAGGAGGCCCTGGAGATCGCGGGTCTCGGCGACGCCCTCGCCCGCGCCGTACGCACCTACTCGCAGGGCATGCGGCAGCGTCTCGCCATCGCCCAGGCCATGCTCGGTATGCCGGATCTGCTGATCCTCGACGAGCCGACGAACGGACTCGACCCGCCCCAGATCCGCGAAATGCGGGACGTGATGATCCGGTACGCGGCCGCAGGCCGCACGGTGATCGTCTCCAGCCACCTCCTCTCCGAGGTTGAACAGTCCTGCACCCATCTCGTGGTCATGGACCGCGGCCGCCTGGTGCAGGCAGGACCGGTCGCGGAGATCACCGGCGAGAGCGACACCCTGCTCGTCACCACCGCCGACGAAGTGCCGGAGCCGCTGGTCGAGAAGATCGCCGCGCTGCCGGGGATCGGTTCGGCGACCCGTACGGACGAAGGACTGCTCGTACGCCTCGACGGGTCCACCGCCACCGGCATGATCGCCGAACTCGTCCGTCTGGATGTGCCGTTGACGGGCGTCGGTCCGCACCGCCGCCTGGAGGATGCCTTCCTCACCCTGATCGGAGGACCCGCATGAGCACGCTGGTCGAGTCGGCCCCGGGCTACCGGGCACGGCACACCCTGCCGCTGCGTGTCGAGGCGGTACGGCAGTTGAAGCGCAGGCGGACGATGGTGATGGCCGGGGTGATGGCCGCACTGCCGCTCATTCTGATCGCCGCCTTCGCGATCGGCGGCACGCCGAACGGCGGGGACAGCGGCCGCGTGACCCTGATGGACACGGCCACCGCGTCCGGCGCGAACTTCGCCGCCACCTGCCTGTTCGTCTCGGCGGGCTTCCTGCTGGTCGTGCCGGTGGCCCTGTTCTGCGGCGACACCGTGGCATCGGAGGCCAGCTGGTCGTCCCTGCGCTATCTGCTCGCCGCGCCCGTACCGCGCACCCGGCTGCTGTGGTCCAAGCTGGCGGTGGCGCTCGGCTTCAGCGCGGCGGCGATGGTGCTGCTGCCGCTGGTCGCTCTGGCGACGGGCACCCTGGCTTACGGCTGGGGGCCGCTGGAGCTGCCCACGGGCGGCTCCCTGGGCGCCGGGGACGCGGTGCCGCGTCTGGCGCTGGTCGTGGCGTTCATCTTTGTCTCCCAACTGGTCACGGCCGGGCTTGCGTTCTGGCTGTCCACCAAGACCGACGCCCCGCTGGGCGCGGTCGGCGGCGCGGTCGGACTGACGATCATCGGCAATGTGCTGGACGCGGTCACGGCGCTCGGGTCATGGCGTGATGTGCTGCCCGCGCACTGGCAGTTCGCATGGATCGACGCGCTCCAGCCACAGCTGGAATGGAGCGGCATGGTGAAGGGCGCGGCCGTCTCGGTGACGTATGCCCTGGTGCTGTTCGCGCTCGCCTTCCGGAACTTCTCCCGCAAGGACATCGTGTCCTAGGGCCTGTCGTTCGGATCTTGCTCCAGGGCCTTTGCTCCACAACGCCTTAGATCTACAACCAGCCCCGACGAGCCGCTTCCGCTCCCGCCCGGAAGCGGCTCGTCGTGCCGAGGGCGGTGAGCAGTTCACCGACGCGGCGGCTGTACGTACGCCCCGACATGCCGAGCCGGGGCGCGGCCGCCTCGTCCGTGAGCCCGGCCAGCATGGCGTGGAGCACGGGCTTCAGATGGGCCGGCACGGCACCGGCCACCATATGTCGGGTCAGATCGTCACCCGTGTCCCACCAGGTGCGGTGTGTGTGGACCAGCGTCTGGACGACGACGGGATCCCGGATCAACAGCACGCCGTTGTAATGCAGTTCCAGATCGAGGGGCACGGCCGCGACCGTGCGGTCCGCCACGACCATCTTGAACGGGATGGAGTCCGTCACCCGGGCCGCGCCGGGGCAGCGCCACGGCTCCCGGACATGGGTCAGCCCCTGCCGGGGCGCGATGCGCCGGACCGTCGCGGTCCGTTCGGCGGCCGTGCGCACACAGGCACCGGCAAATTCGAGAAACGGCTCCGGAATGCCCTGACCCAGCGCACCGGCCGGGTCGTCGAAGCTGAGGAGCTCACGGCGCGCGGAGCGGACCAGCCCGGTCAGGGCCGCTCTCACCTGCGCCACTCCGTGAACCGGCTGCCCAGGCACATTGCGCAGAACAGACCGTGAATCGTCTCGACCGAGCACGGAGCCCGGAACCACCCCCACTGCCATCGCAGATCATCCCCCGCCATGCATGCAGACACGGTCCGTCCCCTTCGGATCCGTATGCCACTCCATGTACGCACACGAGCGCGCATGGTGACAAGCGCCTGTTCAGAGAATGGCGAGTCATTGCCAGCCCCTTCAGTTCCGAGCGGTGGGCCGGTCACGCTGGAGGCAGGAGAGGTCAGTGCGGGCACCGGAGCCACTGAGGGAGTTGCCCACCCGGCCGGGCAACTCCCGCCCGCCGTTGCCGCATTGAGATTCATCCGCAACTCCTTCGACTGCTCCCTGGAGCCGTCTCGGACGTCACATTCACAAGTGACGATCCAGGGGAGCCCAGATGAAGCTCAGCACACGGACGTACAGGGGAATGGCGGCCGCGGTACTGGCCGGCGGCATGCTGCTGACCGCGGGCTGCGGGGCGGGCGGCCAGGCCGACCGGACCTCTCACGGCGGCGAGAAGCGGGCCGACGACGGCTCGAAGCCCGCTCCCGCGCCGATCGCACCGGACCGGCGGAGGAGGTGCGGCGGAGGGGGTTGACGGCGGGTCTGAAGGGAAGCGGAAGGGGGACACGCTCCAGGACTCCAAGCCCGCGCCCGACTATCTGTCGACCTTCGCGCTCGACGTGGACACCGCCTCGTACGGGTACGCCCGCCGCACGCTGGCCGACGGGCAGCGGCCCCGGGCCGCCGACATCAGGCCCGAGGAGTTCATCAACAGCTTCCGGCAGGACTATCCGCGGCCGAAGGGCGACGGCTTCTCGGTGACGGTCGACGGCGCGCGGACCCGTAGCAGCGAAGGCGAGGTGAAGAGTGAGGCGGGAGGCGAGGAGTGGTCGCTGGTGAGGGTCGGGCTTTCCACCCGCCCCTCCGACCGCGCGGGCGAACGGCCGCCCGCCGCCCTCACGTTCGTCATCGACATCTCCGGCTCGATGGCCGAGCCGGGCCGGCTCGACCTCGTCCAGGAGTCGCTGGGGACCCTCACCGATCAGCTGCGCGACGACGACTCGATCGCCGTGGTCACCTTCAGCGACGAGGCCGAGACCCGGCTGGCGATGACCCGGCTCGACGGCAACCGCGAGCGGATCCACTCGGTGATCGACAGCCTGGAGCCGACCGACTCCACCAATGTCGAGGCGGGCGTGCGGACCGGCTACGACGAGGCGGTCAAAGGCCGTCGCCGCGGAGCCACCAATCGCGTCGTACTCCTCTCCGACGCCCTCGCCAACACCGGCGAGACCAAGGCCGACAAGATCCTCGACCGGATCGACGACGCACGGCGGGAGTACGGGATCACACTCTTCGGCGTAGGCGTCGGCAGTGAGTACGGCGACCAGCTGATGGAGCGGCTCGCCGACAAGGGCGACGGTCACACCACGTATGTCTCCACCAGCGAACAGGCGAGGAAGGTCTTCGTCGACCAGCTGCCCACCCATGTCGAACTGCGCGCACGGGACGCCAAGGCGCAGGTGGCCTTCGACCCGGGGACCGTCAAGCAGTTCCGGCTCATCGGCTACGAGAACCGTGCGGTCGCGGACGAGGACTTCCGCAACGACCGCGTGGACGGCGGCGAGGTCGGCCCGGGCCACACGGTGACGGCGCTGTATGCGGTACGGCTGCGGGAGGGCGCGAGCGGGCACGTCGCGACGGCGACGGTCCGCTGGCTCGACCCCCGCACGCGCGCGCCGCACGAGCAGACGGGCTCGGTCGAGACGGACACGATCGACGGTGCGCTGTGGGACGGAGCGTCCAAGAGGCTCCAGGTCACGGCGATCGCGGCGTACTTCGCCGAGTCGCTGCGGGGCGGCTCGATGCCGGGAGCGCCGGGTCTGGGTGAACTCGCCGAGCGGGCCGGGTCACTGGCGAAGTCGACGGAGGACGGAGCGGTACGGCAACTGGCTGAGGCAATTGGGCAGGCGCAGAGGCTGCGGGACTGAGACGGGGATGGGGTGCGGTGTGCCGGGCGGCCGCGCGGCAGGCGCGGCTCCGGCCGGCGGCGCGGGGCTCTCTGGTCTCGCGGCCCGCGCAACCCGGCCCAGGGGCGGGGCCGCACAGGCGGGTTCGGCTGAAGCTCGGTGGCGCGCGGGCCCGTTCGCCCCCAGGGGGCACGGCCCGGGTTCGGCTGGAGCTCGGTGGCGCGGGCCCGTTCGCCCGATGGGCACGGCGTGGGCGCATCTCACCGCCCGGTGCGGCCGCACAGGTGGGTTCGGCTGAAGCTCGGTGGCGCGCGGGCCCGTTCGCCCCATAAGGCACGGCGTGGCCGCATCTCACCACCGGTGCGGCCGTGCAGGCCCGTTCGGCTGCAGCCCCTTCGGACGCGATGGCATTGCGGTCCATCCCCGCGCCGACTGGTCCGCGGCGCGGTCGTGCAGCGCGCAAGGATGCTGCGTCGGCCGGGCACGGCGGGCCATGATGTCGGGCATGGCCACCCTTCTGCTCGCCCTCGCCATCATCTTCACCGGTCTGTACGCGGGCTTCATGCTGACCTTTCAGACCGGGGTCATGCCCGCTCTCGCCCAGCTGTCCGACGACCAGTTCCTCCCCGCCATGCGCCGTATCAACGAGGTCGTGCCGCGGCCGCTCTTCCTGCTGATCTTCTTCGGGATCATCGCCTTCCCGGCCGCGGCCCTCGCCGTCCCCGTCGACGGCCGCACGGACACCCAGCGGTGGCTGATCATCGCGGGCCTGGTGTGCGCGGTCCTCAATCACCTCGTCACCGCCGTCGGCAACATCCCGCTGAACAATGCCCTCGCCACGTCGGAGAAGGACCCCTCGGCCGGACCCGACAGCGAGGTCCGCGCGGCCTTCGAGCCCCGCTGGAACCGTCTCCATCTGATTCGCACGCTGTTCACGATCGCGTCATTCGCGCTGATGGTCTGTTCCGCGCTGTAGTGAACGCCTGAGCAGTCGCCGCCCCCAGAGGCCACCGACGTATCCGCTGGATGTCGGGTGCCCGACACCGGGATGTCGGGAGCGAGGGGCAGGTTCCCGGGCAGCCCCCCCGCCTCGTACCTCGTACCGCGATCGCCGCACGAGGCAGGCCCGATGAAAGAAGGACGGCCGAGAACGTGGCCATGCCCGAGACCCTCCCCCTGCAACGGCAATCGCAATCGCAACGGCAACCGCTGAACCGTCTGCGGCAACTGCCCGTCCGCCGGATCGTCTGCTTCGTTCCGTTCGTCCTGGTCGCCGTCTGGGCGGTCGGCAACTGGCCCCTCGTCGCCTCCGGCGTCGGCCGCCTCGGCGGCGCCGACGTCAGCTGGCTGCTCATGGGCGCCGTCGTCACCGGACTGTGCTGGGTGGCGGCGTCCTGCGTACGCCAGGGAACCGTGATGGAACGGCTCCCCACAGGCCGTCTGCTCGCCTCGCAGTTCGCCGCGGGCGCCGCCAACCACCTGCTCCCGGCCGGACTCGGGGCTCATGTGGTCACCCTGCGTTTCCTGCGGGGCTGCGGCATTCCGCTGGACCGGTCGACGGCCGCGCTCGCCCTCTACAGCCTGGTCGAGGCCGTCGCCAGGATCGGGTTGCTGCTCGCCCTGGTGGTGGCCTTTCCCGACGCACTTCGGCTGAACGAGCTCATTCCGCCGGGGAGTACGGTCCCGACGGCCCTCCTCGTCGCGGTCGCGGTGATCGGAGCGGCGGTCATCGTGCTGCTCTCCGTACCGAGGCTGCGCCGCTTCATCGCCGGATTCCTGCGCACCGCGCTGACCGACGCACGCGCCCTCCACAAGCGGCCCTCCCGGGCGCTGGCCCTGTGGGGTGGCGCACTGGCCTTCCCGCTACTGCAGGCCGGGGTGTTGGTCTGTGTCGCGCTCGCTCTGGAGCTGCCGGTCTCGTGGCCGCACATCGTGATCGCCTACCTGGCGGCGAGCATCGCGGCCGGCTTCATCCCGGCGCCGGGCGGCATCGGCTCGGTCGAGCCCGCCCTGGCCGTCGCCCTCGTCACCGTGGGGGCGCCGCTCGTGGTCGCCACCGCCACGGTTCTCGGCTTCCGCTTGCTCACCGTATGGATGCCACTGCTGCCGGGGGTGGCGGTACTGGCCGCGCTGGTGCGGTGGCGGGTGCTCTGAGACCGGGGAGCGTACGACCGGCGAGGGGCCGCCAGCCAGGTGAGCGCGAGGGTGAGCAGGCCGAGGATGCCGATGGCGGCGATCCATTCGACGGGGGTGGGGTCGGGCCGGAAGCCCACCGCCGGCGCAACGCCGATGACGAGGGTGATGCCGGCCATCGTCTGGATCACGCTGCCGACGACATGTCCGGTCAGGAATGAGGCGCGGGTATGGCGCCATGGCAAGTCATTGTGGCGCACACATGGCGCCATCGGCTCCTGACCGGCGATCGCGACGCGCCACGGCCAGGGCCACGGCGGTGCGCCACCGCGAAGCCTCGCGTGCGCGAGGGGTGTGTGTCAGGCGCCGGGTCCGCGGTACTCCACCTTCTGGCGGACCGCTTCGTCGATCTCCTCCGGCGTCAGCAGCACCACGACGCTCGTGCGAACGCCACCGGCTGCCGACGTAACCAGGCCCACGGCCGCGGCGGAGACGTTGCTCGGCAGGTCCACCACGACGTACACGTCCTCCTCGCCGAATGCCCAGTTCATCGATTCGAGCTGACCCCCCACGCTCTGGACCATGCGTTCGACGACCTCGCGGCGCGCGGTACCGCCTTCCTTGAGCAAGCCCTTCAGTCCATCCACCGTCAACTTGGCTTTGATCAGGTATTTCGACATCGGTCTCTGCCCTTTGGTCGCTGGGGCTTATATCCCGTTTCTTGCCCTCTACTCGAATTCTCCTCCGCGCCACGCCCCCCGTCGCGGTGAAGACCGTGCCCATGCCTGGTGGCAGCGGGCATCTACGACACGGGGGCGCCGAGTGCGCGGCCGCGGTAGAAGCCTTCGCGCTCCTCGACGACGTACGGGGCCATGGCTTCGTGTCGCCGCGTCTCCGCCTCGGAGGCCCGCCAGGAGTCGCACGCCTCCTTGGTGTCCCAGAACGACACCCCGGTGATCTCCTGACCGTCCTCGGACCAGTACGCGTAGGCGTAGGACAGGGCCTCCGGGTACGGGTCCGGGCGCCATGCCCTCTCGAACTCCTCCAACGTGCCGGGCTTGATGCGGCGCGTCGTCACCCAGACGAATTGCTCCTTCATCGCAGCCTCCTCCGGAACGCCCGGTCCGGCCTGATGGCGCTTCCCAGACCACCGTAGGTCCGTGGTGCCGCTTCCGCCTCCGCGGCGGGGATCGCGGCCGGGCGGCCCGGTGACCTGCATATGGAAGTCGTCAAGGCGAGAGGAATCGGAGTTGTCTCCAAGCACCTTGTGATGGACGATTGTTGTCCCGGGCCGGGCTCTCGAGGTGGGGAAATGAGCGGCTACATTCTGGTGCCCTCTGTCGTCGTAGGGGCCCTCATTGCCGCCAGTGGGATTGCCGCGATCCGGACGGGCTGGCTGCCGACGTGGCAGCGCAGGCACATCCAGCGGCCGCGCCTGTGGGGTTACGGGCAGCTGATCATGGCCGCGTACCTCGGTCTCCAGGTGACGTTCGGCGTGCTCGCAGGGCCGGATGCCCGGTCCGTCGGTGTCGGCGCGGGCGTGGTGCTGGTGTTCATCGCCGCGGGGCTGATGTGGGCGTCGCAGCGGCCTCCCCGGGCGGGGTGAGCACCGTCAGAGCCAGCCGCGCTGGCCGGCGCGGAGACCCGCTTCGAAACGGCTGCGCGCCTCGAGTCGTTCCATCAGGTCGGCCATCATCCGGCGCACCGTGCGCAGTGAGAGGCCGAGTTGCTTTCCCGCCGCCGCGTCGGTCAGGCCGCTGCTCAGCAGGCGCAGCAGTTCCTGTTCCTGGCGGGTCAGCCCGCGCTCGTCGCGCTCCGGGCCGGTGCCGAGCGGTACAGCCGCTGCCCAGACCCGGTCGAAGAGCGCGACCAGTCCGGCGACCGGGCCGGGACCGGTGAGCTGGACCGCCCCCTTGCGGGTGTTCTCGGGGTCCACGGGGACGAGCGCGATCTCGCGGTCGATGAGGAGCATGCGCAGCGGGAGGGAGGGCACGGTGCCGACCTCGCCGCCGAGTTCGGTCAGCCAGACCGCGTAGTCGTTGGTCACCGCGTCGTTGCGCACGCTGTCGAGATATACGGTCCTCATCCGTACGCCACGGGCGATGACATCCCGGTCCAGGGGCTTGCTGGCGTTCAGGCTGGCTTCCGACTGGGCGCCACCGGGGTTGAAGGTCAGGCATTCGGTGGTGGCGCTCGCGGCCAGTTCCTGGATGCGTTCCTGGACGGCGTCGATGCCGATGAGCTGCTCGGCATAGCGCTGCACGCTGCCGGTGTAGAGGTCGCTGTACTCGCCGAGCAGGCTGGTCAGCGCCGCCTCGCAGCGGTCGAAGTCACGTTTCTTCCGCTGGAGTTCGCTCTCCTGCTTGCTCAGCAGGTCGCGCAGTCCGACCTTCGGGTCGACGGGGCGCAGGTCGGCGTCGGCCCGTGAGCGGTGGAGCAGTCGGAGGTCCGCGAGCCGCTCCAGGGCGGCCCGGACGGTGGGCTCGCGGAACGACAGCCGGCGGGCGAGTTCCGCGACGCCCCAGTGGTGGTTGACGAGCATCAAGCGGTAGACGGCTTCCGCTTCGGCGTCCAGCCCCAGTAGTTCGAGCATGCCTGACAGATCCCCCGTTGATCAGCTTCGGCCCGGGCCGGGCTCGCTTTGGGTGCTCAAGGTCGTTTCTCGGCCGCGGTGCTGAGCCATTGTTCAACGCGCGGGGGCCCTGAGAAACCAAGTTTCCGTAAACGATCGTGAACTCGGTGATCCTGGAATACGAAAGTCCGGTTCCGGCCGGAGGAAACACCGGCCTGGCACCCAAGTGCCACGAGGTTCTTGATGCCAGTGATAACCCCTTCCGCTGGGCGTGCCACGCGCCGCAGGATTCTCGGCATCGCAGAAACGCGACGGAACCGGCTGGGGCCCGAATGGACACCGGTCGAGACCGTGGCGTCGACGAAATCCAAGAAGTCGTACGGGGGAAAAATGTCTTCGATCAACAGAATTCTCGGGTGTACCGGCGGCGCGGTCGTGCTCGGCGCGATGCTCTTCTCCGGCTCCGCGCACGCCGCGGAAAACCCGGCGGGCGGCACCGTCGTCGCCCACTCCGACAACCTCAACTGGGACACAATTCCGGCCGATGTCGCACGGTGCATCGCCGACCGGATCGCCGAGATCGGCAACAACCTCAACTGGGACTGAGCGGGATTCCGTGCAGATGAGCGTGGTGACCCTGATCGCCCCCGAGCATTCCGCCGGACAGGAGCTCGACCTGCTCCTTCTGGCCAGTCTCCTCCGCGCGGTGGCGACCCCGGACGACGGCCTCGAGCACATCTCCGTCCGCCCCGCCCCGGACCGTGTCGATCTGGTCCTCTTCCAGACCGTGGCCGGTTCCCGGGGCGGGGCGGCCACCGGCGAGGAACTCTGCCACCGGGCACTCGAGGCCGTGCGCCGGCTCGACGGCTGGACCGTGGGCACGGTGTCGTGAATGGAACGGGGAACCGCCATGGCGGACGCATCGCACCTCTTCCTCGAATTCTTCTCAGAGCAATTCGCAGTCGCCGCACCGACCGGTCAATTGGCCGATCTGCGTTTCCTGTTCGGCCCGCACGTGGTGGCGGATTCTCAGTCTCCCGGCAGGCTGCGGGTCGAATTCACGACGCCGGACGAATATCTCGTACGGCGAAGCGACGGCACCACTCTGCTGCGGCGCACCTTCCGCGACTGGGGAAATGTGCCGCCGCCCGTCCCTCCCTTCGCGGCCCTGCGTGGCCGGTACCGGCTGCTCCCGGCCGTCGTACTCGCCAAGGGCGGTGCGACCGTCGCCCTCGTCGGCGGCCCCGGAGGGCAGCAGGCAGGGACCGGATTCGCCCTCGCCCAGCTCGGCTGGCGCTTCGTTTCCGGGCGTCTGCTGGTCGTGGACCGGACCACCGGGCAGACACTCCCCTATCTGGCACCGCTCGAACTGCGCGGTGAGATACGGGAGTCGGTGGCTGCCCGCGGTCTGCCGCGGGGCACCGCCAGGGCGCGGCGCTCCACGCTGAGCGGCGAGGTGCTGCTCGTACGCCCGGAGGCGGCAGGCGGCGCCGTGCCGGTCGGGGCGCGGCTGGCGCCACCCCGGGTTGTGCGGCTGTGCCGTGGCACCGGGGAGGCCGTGCGGCTGGTGACCTGGAACCGCAGGGCGCAGACCTGGCCGGTGGTGGACGGCACGGAGGACGTCGACGGTGCGGGGACCCCGGACGAGCCGGACTGGGACACCTACCGGCTCGAACTCACCCCGGCGGGCGGCGTGGAGGAGGCCGCCTGTCTCATCGACCAGCAATGGGCACCCGAGGGGGACACCATTGATACGACGGAGAAGGAGCGCGCATGCCCCGCCGTACCGGATACGGACCCGGCACGCCCTGCTGGACTGACTGTGTCACTACCGATCTGAAGGGTGCCCAGGACTTCTACGCCGGTCTTTTTGGCTGGGAGTACGAGGACGAGGGGCCCGGATACCGCATCGTCTCGCTGCGCGGCGAGATCATCGGCGGGATCGGCCGCAGCCCGGGCGGTCCTGCGGGGTCGGCCTGGAACGTCTATCTCGCCACCAAGGACGCCGAGGTGACCCGGGCTCGGGTGCTCGCCGAGGGCGGCCGGGTAGTGATGGGACCGGTGTCCGTCGCGGACAACGGCCGGCTGTTCCTCGCCGTGGATCCTGCCGGGGCGCCGGTCGGCTTCTGGGAGGGGCGTCGTGCGGAGGGCGTCGTGCTCGCCGACGAGCCGGGTGCCGTGTGCGGGACGCTGCTGAGCGTGCACCGCGACGCTCAGGCGGAGCAGTTCTACGGCGCGCTGTACGGGTACACGGCCGATCGCGTCGCACACGGCCGCACGACCCTCACCCTGGGCGGCGTTCCGTATGCCGAACTGGTCGCCGACCCGAGCGTGTCGCCGCACTGGATGCCGCTGTTCGGCGCCGCGGACCCGACCACCACGGTACGGGCGGCACTCGCAGCAGGCGCGTCCCTCGTGACCCGCCCCGGTGGGGGGACGGTGCTGCGCGATCCGTGGGGGGCGGTCTTCGGGCTCGTGGAGCCGGGCCGCTGATCCACGGGGCCTACGGGCCGGGCGTCCGGCCGGTCACCGGGCCGCTCTCCAGTGCCGCCACCGCCGCGGCGAGCTGAGGGCGGCCCCGGATGCCGAGTTTGCGATAGATGCGGCCCAGGTGGGTGTCCACCGTCCGCTTGCTGAGGCACAGCTGCTCGGCGGTCTCCAGATTGCTGAAGCCGCGCAACACCAGGTCCGTCACGCGCTGTTCGGCCACCGAGAGACGTAGCGGCTCCGCTGCCCCGGACTGCTGAGGGGCGGCGGTCTCCGTTCCGGGCGTCTGCGGACCCGGCGACCCGGGCATTTCCTGCCGTCCGGCGATGGTGCGGGCGGCCTCGGGCTCTCCGAGCGCCTCGTAGCAGCGCGCCGCATGTGAACGCCAGGGTATGCAGGCCGGGTTGGCGATACCGCGTGCGGCAAGCCGGTGCCCGCACTCCAGGAACATGTCCAGTGCGGCAGCGTGCTCACCCCGTGCCAGCGCCACCATGCCCCGCGCCTCCAGCACCACACCGCGTACCAACGGATGGGTGTCCGGCCGGAGTTCGGCGGTCGCAAGCAGCGCTGCCGCGGAATCGTGCTGGCTACGCCGTACGAGGGCGCGGGCCGCGCATCCCGCGGCCGCGGCCGCCAGACCCGGTGCCCGAACCGCCTCCGCGAGCGAGCCGGCCTCCCGGGCGTCGCCGAGGCTCGCCGCCCAACGCCCGTGGCGGTACGCGGCATCCGCCCGCACCAGCAGGGCCAGGGCCAGTTCCGCCGGGTGAGCCCGTCCCCGGGCGGCGGTCACGGCGCGGTCCGACCACTCCGCGGCCTCGTCCACCGCTCCCGTCCAGGCGAAGGCCAGCGCCGCGCTCAGCACCGCTGCTCCGGTGTCGGCGGGGGAGAGGCCCGCCACGCAGCGGTCCGCGAGCCGCCTGGCCTGCCGCGTGCCCCGGCCACCCGCGGCCTTCATGGCGGCGAGTGCTCCGAGCAGCGCGCGCGATGACGGGTCGGGGGAGCCGCCCAGGGCCCGTACGGCCTGGTGAAGTCCCGCGCGGTGTCCGGCGAGCGCGGCCTGCGCTGCGAAGGGCAGCAGCAGTTCACGCTGCCCGCCCGCCGCCAGGCCCGTCGCCAGCTCCGCGAACGGCCTTACCGCCGCGGCCCCTTCGGCGCCGAGCGCCGGATGGGCGAGCGGCAGCAGTGCGCGGGCCCGCTCCGCAAGCCCGCCGGGACCGCCGGCCACGGCCGCCGCGTATCGCGCGCAGGCCGCCAGATCGCGGTGCAGTTCGACCGCGCCGAGCTCGGCCGTCAGCTCCGGGGAACCGCTCTCGTCGCCGTCCGCGGCGGCGGACTCAGCCAGCGCCCGGCGCAGGAAGCGGGCCGCGCCCTCCCAGTCCTGCCCGGCCGCCGCGTCCCGTGCCGCCGACCGCAGCACGGGCATCGTCCAGGGCTCACCCGTCGTGCCCAGCGCCATCAGATGCTCGGCGGTCTGCGGGGCGGGTGCCCCCAGCCGGGCCAGCAGGGCGGCGGCCCGCGCATGCAGGTCCAGCCGTTCGCCCGCGGGCAGCCGGGAGAGGATGGCCGTACGGATCAGATCGTGCCGGAAGCGGTCCGGGGGGCCCGGCTCGAGCAGCCCGGTCCCGCGCAGCGCCTCCCGCGCCTCGACCGCGGCGTACTCGCCCTGACCGGTCAGGACCGCGGCGGTGGGCAGATCGGCGTCCGGTCCGAGCAGCGCCAGCGAGGTGAGCAGTTCGACGGCGGTCGGGTGGCGGTGGTGCAGCCACTCCAGGGTGGTGTCGGACAGTGTCGAGGCCCCGATCCGCAGGACGGTCTCCAGGTCCGGTGCGCCGGGCGACACCGACTCCTCGCGCAGACGGTCCGTCAGTTCGCGGAGCACCAGGGGATTTCCCTGCGACAGGATGTGGCAGGCGGCCGCGAGTTCGGGGTCGAGAGGCCCGCCGAGGGCGAGCGCGGCCGTCTCGGTCGTACAGCTGTCGCACAGCGGTCCGGGCCGCAGCAGCGTGGTGTACGAGAGTGCGCCGAGCTCCGCCAGCAGGCCGTCGTGCGCATCGGGCGCGAGCGTGGCGAGCAGGGCGACGGACAGACCGTCCAGCCGCCGGGCGAGGTAGGCGAACCACCGCAGCGACAGCTCGTCCGCGTCCGCGAGATCGTCCACGACGACTGCCACCGGCCGGGTCGCGGCCAGTGAACGCGCCGTGCTGAACAGGCCGTCCAGTACGTCGTGCGGTGCGGCGTCCGCCGGGGGAGCGGCGGGCCCCGACCGGTCGAAGAGCTGGCGCACCACCCCGTACGGAAACTCCCGCTCCGTCGGATGGCAGCGGGCCCGCAACACCACGGTCTCGGACGGCAGGAGTTCGGTCGCCGCCTGGAGCAGCGCCGTCTTGCCGATGCCGCGCGGCCCCTGGATCACCACGACCGCGGGCCGGCCGTCGCCGAGCCCGGACAAGGACTTGCGCAGTAGGCCGAGTTCGGTGTCACGCTGCAGCAAGCGCTGCCGCAACTGCCCCTCCGGCATCATGGCCCCCCTGTATGCCCCCGTAGGGGTGTCCATGCCTGATCCCAAAAACACCCCCCAGACCTGACCTTCGCACCTTACTCCGCGTTTGTACGCGCCGAACCCGCGGCGGAAGCGCCGGTCCTGGATACGCGCCGGATTACGTATCCGGGCCCCGCATACGTAATCCCGCCGCAGATACGTAACGCCGCTTCCCGCCCGGGAATTCGGTATGTACAGCAGTTTTCGGCCCGTGCTTGGATTGCTCCCACTTACCGGGGAATTGCTGGAAATCCCCGCAGGGATACGTGATATGGGGGAACGAAGATGGAGCGTCCTCGAGTCAAGGCGCACTACCTGCGTGAAGTGGTCGACGGCTCGAAGGTCTTCCTCCTCGCCGAGGGCAAGGACTATCTGGTCCAGGGCCGCGCCGCCGCGCTGCTGCTCCCGTACCTCGACGGCACCCGCACGGTCCCGGACATCATCCAGTTGCTGAGCGGCACGCTCTCCATCGCCGAGACGCTCACCGCGCTGCGCCGCTACGAAGCCGCCGGACATCTCGCCGAGGGCCGCCCGGACCTGCCCGAGCCCCAACTCGCCTACTGGGACGCGCAGGGCATCGACCCCGCGGCCGTGCTCACCGCCGCCGCGGACGGGGTGAGCGTGCTCACCGGGCGGAGCGTCCCCTGCGAGCCGGTCCTGGCCGCGCTGCGCGAGACGGGTCTGACGGTACGGACCTCCCCGCTGGAGGAGACCGGCGAGGGCTACGCGCCGGGCGAAGGTCTCACGGTCGTCCTCGTCGACGATTACCTCGACCCCGCACTGGAGCGGATCAACGCGGCCCATCTCGCCGCCGAGCGCCCCTGGCTCCTCGCCAAGCCCGGCGGGGTGACCCCGTGGATCGGCCCGTTCCTGCAGCCGGGCCACACCGGCTGCTGGTCCTGTCTGGCCCAGCGCCTCGGCGGGAACCGCCAGGTCGAGCGCTATCTCGCGGGCAAGCGCGGCGACCAGGCCCCGCTGCACCCCTCCCACGCCGTGATCCCCGCCGGGGCGGGCGCGCTCGCCGGCCTGCTCGCCGCCGAGACCGGACGCACCCTGGCTCAGCTCGCCACCGGTTCGTGTCCGTCCCTCGAAGGCCGCATGGTCACCCTCGACCTCGGCACGCTGACCACCGAGGAGCACGAGCTGATCCGCCAGCCGCAGTGCGCCTCGTGCGGCGACCCGGCGCTGGTCACCGAGCGCAGCCCCAAGGTCGTCCTCTCGGCGAGCCCGGCGCGGCACACCACCGACGGCGGCTACCGCGTACAGGCGCCTCAGCTCACCTTCGACCGGCTGAAGAAGCACATCAGCCCCTACCTCGGCGCGATCACCAAGCTCGGTGCGCACGAGGAGAGCGAGGGCGGCAACGGCATCACGTACAGCTTCACCGCCGGGCACAACTTCGCGATGGTCAACGACAACATGGATCTGCTGCGCCGCAATATGCGCGGCCAGAGCGGTGGCAAGGGCCGTTCCGAAATGCAGGCGAAGGTGAGCGCGGTCTGCGAGGCCATTGAGCGCTATTCCGGGGTCTGGCGCGGAAACGAGCCGGTGACGCGGGCCGCGTACCGGGATCTCGACCCGGAAACCGCGGTCCACCCGGACGAGCTCCTGCACTTCTCGCCCGGCCAGTCCGAAGGACGTGCGGAATGGAACGCTCATCCCGCGCACCGTCTCCAGCTCGTCCCCGATCCCTTCGACACCGGCCTTCAGCTCGACTGGTCCTCGGCCTGGTCGCTCACGCACGACCGGGAACGGCAGATTCCCTCCGGCTATGTCTGGTACGGGCACCCGGACCTCGACGGTCACTTCTACTGCGTCGGCGACTCCAACGGCAGTGCCAGCGGAAACACCCTCGAGGAAGCGATCCTGCAGGGCTACTGCGAGGTCGTGGAGCGGGACGCCGTCGCGCTCTGGTGGTACAACCGGCTGCGCCTGCCCGCCTTCGACCTCGACTCGCTCGGCGACCCGTACGTGGACACCATGCGCGCCTTCTACGACTCCATGGACCGCGATCTGTGGGTCATCGACATCACGTCCGACCTGGGGATCCCGGTCTTCGCCGCGGTGTCGAACCGGCGCCACGAGGTCCAGGACATCATGGTCGGCTTCGGCGCCCACCCGGATCCGAAGATCGCCGCGATCCGTGCCCTCACCGAGGTCAACCAGTTCCTGCCGTACGTCGACCGCCGCGACGCGGAAGGCAACACGCTCTACCGCTCCGACGACCCCGAGACGCTGACCTGGTGCAAGGAGGCCAAGCTCCAGCAGGAGCCCTGGCTGCTGCCCGATCCCGCGGCGAAGCCCAGCACACTCGGCGACTTCGAGCCACTGGCGGGTGACGACCTCGCCGGGCACATCCAGGACTGCGTACGGCGGGCCGAGGCGGCCGGCATCGAGGTCATCGTCCTCGACCAGACCCGGCCCGATCTGGACCTGAACGTCGTCAAGGTCATCGCACCCGGAATGCGGCACTTCTGGCGGCGGCTCGGCGCGGGACGGCTCTACGACGTACCGGTGCGGATGGGCCTGCTCGAAGAGCCGCGCACCGAGGACGAGATGAACCCCTGGAACGTCTTCTTCTAGACCGTGCGGTCCATCTCGCCCAGCTGACTCATCACTTTCGGACCGGGGGGAACCGATGACGACCGCACCCACGCGGACCATCACCGAGACCGTGCTGAGGCTGCGGCCCGGCGCACGGATCACCGAGGCGGCCCTGCCGTCCGACGGCATCCGTGCCGCCGTCGCCGCCCTCGGCACGGGCGACCGCACGACCGGCGAGCTGGCCGCGGCGGTCACCGCCCTCGACGGCGAACTCGGTCTGCTGCGCTGGCAGATGTTCCTGCGCAGACTCGAGGGCGGTGGTCTGGTGGAGCGCGCGATACGGGTCGCGGGCGAGCCGCACGCCCGGCTGCGCGTCATCGGGCAGGGACCGCTGCCCGCGTCTCCCGCCCTGGCCGGCGCGGTCAAGCTGTCGCGCTTCGCGGTCGCCGCCCCGGCCGACGGGGGAGTCCTCTCCGTACGGGCGCCCGGCAGCCATCTGGCCGTCGAACTCGCTCCACAGGCAGTGGCGTTGCTCGGCGCCCTCACCTCCTGGACCGCACCGGACGGCCTGGACTTCCCGGCACCGGCCGAGGTCCTGGGCCTGTTCGCCGCCGCGGGGCTGCTCGCCCCCGGCGGGCCGGACCACGACGAGGAGACGGCCGACCCGCGCCTCGCCACCTGGCAGTCCGAGGACCGCTGGATCCACGCCCGTACCCGGGGGCCGAAAACGGTCGCCGGATACGGAGGCACGTACCGCAACCGGGACCGGTTCGCTCCCGAACCGGCGGCGCGGCCCTCCTTCCCCGTACGGAGGGTCGCGCCGGCCACCCCCGACCTGGGGGACATCGCCCGCCGCGACCCCTCCCTCACCGAGGTGCTGGAGGGCCGGACGTCCGTACGCGAACACGACCACGACGCGCCCATCACCGTCGACCAGCTCGGCGAACTCCTCTACCGCACGCTGCGTATGCGCTCCACCTTCACCGGCAGTGACGGCCAGGAGCTCGCCGACCGGCCCTGTCCGTCCGGTGGCGCCGTGCACGAGCTGGAGGTCTACCCGCTTGTCACACACTGCGCCGGCCTCGACGCGGGGCTCTGGCACTACGCGACCGACCGGCACGAGCTCGAACTCGTCGCCGAACCGGGCCCCAGAACCCAGGCGTTGGTGTCCGCGGCCCGGGACGGCAGTCTCATGGCGACCGATCCGCAGGTGCTGCTGCTGGTCACCGCCCGCTTCGGCCGGGTGATGTGGAAGTACGAGACCGTCGCGTACCCCCTGATCCTCAAGCACGTCGGCGTGCTCTACCAGACGCTCTATCTCGTCGGCACCGCCATGGGACTCGGCGTGTGCGGGCTCGGCGGCGGGGACGCCGGAGACTTCGCCGCGGCCAGCGGCATCGACCCGCTCATCGAGGGCTCGGTCGGTGAACTGGTGCTCGGCAGCCGCCCAGTGACGCTCCGTCATTCCGCGGGTGTGCCGCGCGGCCACGAGGAGGGACACAGACCATGATGTTCCGCTTCAAGGCGCTTCAGCGGATGCGCGAGCCCGACGAACTCGACTCGCCCACACTGCTCGCCGCCCCCCGCGGCTGGATCGCTCTCTTCGTCGTCCTGATCACCATGGCCGCCGCGCTGATCTGGGCCTTCGCCGGACAGCTCCGCGTCACGGTCAACGCCCCCGGACTGCTCACCCGTCCCGGCGGGACCGCCCGGGTCCAGAGCCCCTACAACGGCACCGTCCACCGTCTGTTCGCCCACCCGGCCGACGCCGTCACCAGCGGTCAGCCGGTGGCCGAGATCAGGGACGCGGACGGCCGCACCCGCAAGATCACCAGCCCCTTCGCCGGCCGAGTCGTCGGTCTCGCCGTCAGCGACGGCCAGGTCGTCACCACCGGCACCTCCCTGTTCACCGTGGAGCGCACCGACGGCCCGGGCGACCGCATGGTCGCCATGGTCTTCGTCCCCTCCGACCGGGCCGCCATGCTCGCCCCCGGCACCCGCGTGGATCTCGCCGTCTCCACCGCCCCGCCCGCGGCCTTCGGGCTGCTGCGCGGCAAGGTCAGCTCGGTGAGCCCGTACCCGCTCACCCAGGAAGCGATCACCGGGCTGGTCGGCGGTGAACTCGCAGCCAAGCGGTACACGGGACAGAGCGCACCCCGGCTGGTGGTCGTCGATCTCATCCCGGACAAGGACACCCGAACCGGCTACGCCTGGTCCACCACCAGCGGGCCGCCCACAGAGCTGGGCTCCCAGGTCTCGGTCGCCGCGACCATCAACCTCGGCAGCCAGACGCCCTTCGACCTCGTCCTCGGACGCTGAGCACGGAGGACCGGATGACGCAGACCCTCACCGCCCCGCCCGCCGCCGACCCGCAGCAGCCAGGACCCTCGGGACCCACCGGGCGGGGGCAGCGACACCGCCCCCGCCGCTGGCGCCACCCCGTGCCGACCGTCATGCAGATGGAGTCGGTCGAGTGCGGCGCAGCGTCGCTCGGTATGATCCTCGGCCACTACGGCCTGCACGTACCGCTCGAAGAGCTGCGCGGTGTCTGCGGCGTGTCCCGCGACGGTGCCAAGGCGTCCACGCTCCTCGCCGCCGCCCGCCAGTACGGCCTCACCGCCAAGGGGTACCAGACCGAGGCCGACAGTCTGCGCGAGCTGACCGGGCCCGTCATCATCTTCTGGGCCTTCCAGCACTTCATGGTGGTGGAAGGGGTACGGACGCGCTTCGGCAGGACCGTCGTCGCCGTCAACGACCCCGCCGCGGGGCCCCGGTTGATGGACTGGGACGAGTTCGACGCCGGCTTCACCGGCATCGTCCTCTCCTTCCAGCCGGGCCCGGACTTCGAGCGGGGCGGCACGCCCACCCGCGTCGGCGCCGCGCTGCTCGCCCGGCGCCTGCCGTCGGGACGCGCCCTGCCGCTGGTGCTGATGGCCAGCGCCCTGCTCGTCGTCCCGGGCATCGCAGCCCCGGCCTTCACCCGGGTCTTCATCGACCGGGTGCTCTCGGGCGGACCGGCCGGCGGCTACCTGGTGCCGCTGCTCGTCGCGATGCTTCTCACCGCCCTGGCCACGCTCATCCTGACCTCCGTGCAGCAGCACTATCTGCTGCGTCTGGAAATCCGGATGGGCCTGGTCTCCTCGGCCCGTTTCTTCCGCCATCTGCTGCGGCTGCCCGTCGACTTCTTCATGCAGCGCAGGCCGGCCGAGGTGGCCAAACGCGTCTCCGGCAACGACGTGGTCGCCGAGATCCTCTCCCGCGATCTCGCCCTGACCGCCGTCAACCTCGTACTCGTCGCCTTCTACGCGGCCCTGCTCATCCGGTACGACGTGCTGCTCGGCGTCATCGGCATCAGCATGGCCCTGCTCAACGTCGTCGTCCTGCGCTGGGTCTCCCGGGCCCGTACGGACGCCGTCGTCGCGCTCAGAGCCGACCGGGGCAACCTCACCGCCACCACCTTCAACACCCTCAGCCAGATCGAGACCGTCAAGGCGACCGGTGCCGAACCGGACGCCTTCAGCCGCTGGGCGGGCTTCCTCGCCAAGGTCGTCTCCGGCCGGCAGCGGCTCGGTGTGCCCACCGCCGTGCTCCTGGTCGTGCCGCCCATGCTCGCCGCCCTCAACAGCGGGCTCATCCTGCTCGTCGGCGGCCAGCGGGTCGTCGACGGCGCGATCAGCATCGGCATCCTGGTCTCCTTCCAGACGCTGCTGGCCGCACTCAGCCGGCCCGTCACCCAGCTCACCAACCTCGGCAGCCGGCTCCAGGACGTCACCGCCGACATCAAGCGGCTGTACGACGTCGAGAAGTTCCCGGCGGACCCGCTGTTCGAGGTGCCCGCCGGGGAGATCCGCACCCGGCTCGACGGCCATCTCGCCCTGGAGAACGTCACCTTCGGCTACAGCCCGCTGTCCGAGCCCGTCATCGAGGACCTCAGCCTCTCCGTGGTCCCGGGCCGAAGGGTCGCCGTCGTCGGCGGCTCCGGAAGCGGAAAGTCCACCCTGGGCAGGCTCCTCACCGGCCTCTACACGCCCTGGTCGGGCTCCATCCTGCTGGACGGCACGCCGCGCGGCGAGGTCTCCCGTACGGTACTGGCCGCCTCCGTCGCCTACGTCGACCAGGACATCTCGCTCTTCGAAGGCACCGTCCGCGACAACCTCACCCTCTGGAACGAGGACATCACCGACGAGGCCGTCATCGCGGCCCTGCACGACGCCGCCGTCTTCGACACCGTCATGACCCGCCCCGGCGGTATCCACTCGCCAGTCTGGGAGAGCGGACGCAACTTCAGCGGCGGCCAGCGCCAACGCCTCGAACTCGCCCGCGCCCTCGCCGCCCAGCCCACCCTGCTCATCCTCGACGAGGCAACCAGCGCCCTCGACCCGGAGACCGAGCGGATCATCATGGACAACCTGCGCCGCCGCGGCTGCGCCTGTCTGACCATCGCGCACCGGCTCTCCACCGTGCGCGACGCCGACGAGATCATCGTGCTGCACGAAGGCCGGATCGCCGAGCGCGGCAGCCATGACGATCTCATCGCCCTGGACGGCCAGTACGCCGCCCTCATCGCCTCCAGCCGCCGGGAAGAAGAGGACGAACTGTGACCGCCGGCCCCGAAGTCGCCGCCACCGGCCCCGTCCCCGCGGGGGACGGCTCGGCCTTCTCGGAGTTCTTCACCGAGGCCGCCACCCCGGCCGAACCCGACCCCGCGCACGCCGACCGTTTCATCGTCCTCGACGATCTGCGCCGCGTACTGCTCGTCGAGTCCGGGGGAGTGGACCTGTTCGCCGTACGCCTCAAGGACGGTGCGCCCACCGGCCGCTGGAACTTCCTGTGCCGTCTGGAGCCCGGCGCGCTGCTCGTCGGCTCGCCGCCGGGGCCGCGCCACGGCATCGTCGGCCGTCCGCTCCCGGGTGCCCGGCTCTCGTATCTCACCATCGCCCGGCTGCAGGGTCTCTCGGCGCTCCGTGCCCAGGACGAGAGCGCCTACCGGGCCGCGGTGCGGCAGTTCCTGCAGGGGCTGGAGGAGGGCATCGTCGCCGTCTCCCAGGCGTTGCGCGACACCCTCCCGCCCCGCGAGTTCGTGCCGCTGGCCGTCGACGGGCCGACGGTCGTCGAGGCCGGAGCGGCGGCCCGCTCGGTCGACGGCGTCCGCTGGGTCGAGGTCGAGCAAGGCACTGTCGAGCTCGGTGAGGGCCTGCCCGGCCGGCTCTCCGCGGGGGCGGACGTCTGTCTTACGGGCCGGGACTGGCTGGTCGCCCAGACCGATGCCCGGGTCCGCACCCGCGGACTGCGCGAACTCCTCGACGAGGGCTTGCTGTGGGGCCGGCTGGTCACCCATGCGGCGCGGCTGCTGTACGCGGTCGACCGCCGCATGGAGCGCCAACGGACCCAGGAGCGCCAGCTTCTGGCGGATCGTCAGGAACGTGATGCGGGAACGCTGAAGGCCGCGGCCACCGGATTCGACGCCGTACTGCACGACACGGAGGCCCGGATCCGGCTCGCCGATGTCGCCGCCGACCCGCCGTCCCTCGCGGCCGCCCGGCTGGTCGCCTCCCACCAGGGCTTCACCGTCCACGCACCGGTCGCCGGCCTCGGCCACGAGCGGGGTCTCGGTGAACTCCAGGCCATCGCCCTGGCCTCCGGGGTCCGCATCCGCGGCGTCCGCCTCGAAGGGCGCTGGTGGCGACAGGACCTGGGCCCGCTCGTCGGGCACCGCAAGGTCGGCGACCTGCCTGTCGCCCTGCTCCCCATCGGCGGCCGGTACGTGATGGTCGAAGCCGGCCGCGTCACCCCCGTCACCCCGGCTCTCGCCGCCGAGCTCCGCAACAAGGGCACCGTCCTGTACCGCCCGCTCCCCGACACCGTCCGTACCCTCGGCGGGCTCCTCCGCTTCGGTATGCACGGCAACCGCCGCGACCTGTGGATGTTCGCCTGTACGGCCGCTGTCGTGGCCCTCGTCGGGCTGCTCGTGCCCATCATGACCGGCACTGTTCTCGGTACCTTCGTCGCCCGCGCCCAGCGCGACCTGATCATCCAGGGCTCGCTGGTGGTGATCGGCTCGGCCCTGGTCGTCGCCGCCATCTCCGTCGTACAGAACATCGCCGTACTGCGGGTCGAGAGCCGCTCCGCGTCCGCCATGCAGGTCGGCGTCTGGACGCGGCTGCTCTCCCTCCCCGCGCCGTTCTTCACCCGCTATTCCACCGGTGAACTCGGCACCACCGTCCTCGGCGTCAGCGCGGCCCAGGAAATGCTCTCCGGAATGCTGACCACGGCCGCGCTCGGTCTGCTCACCGGCTCCGCCAATCTGGTCCTCGTCTATTTCTACGACGTCCGCCTCGCCCTGATCGCCACCGGACTCGTCCTCGGCGGCGCCGTCTTCGCCCTCGTCGCCGGACGCCGGGAGGTCCGCTGGCAGCGCAAGCTGTACACGCACGAGCAGGAGATGTCGTCCAAGGTCTTCCAGCTCCTGTCCGCGGTACCGAAGCTGCGCGTCGCGGCCGCCGAGGACCGGGTGTTCGGAGTGTGGGCGGCCGAACTCGCCAGGGGCCGCAGCCTCGGCGCCGCCTCCCGGCGCATCCAGAACGCCGTCACCACCTTCAACGCCGTTTTCCCCCTGCTGTGTTCGGTGGTGCTGTTCGCCGTCATCGCCGGACCGATGCACGGCGAGGTGCCGGTCGCGGCGTTCCTCTCCTTCTTCGCCGCGTTCAACCTGCTGCTCGCCTCCAGCCTCCAGTTCACCGCGGCCGCCATCACCGCGATGGGCGTCGTGCCCATGCTGGAGAAGCTCCGCCCGATCCTGGAGGCCGAACCCGAGGACGACACCGGCAAGGCGGACCCCGGCGATCTCTCCGGACGTCTCGCCCTCAGCCATGTCTCCTTCCGCTACGGCCAGGACGGGCCGCTGGCCCTGCAGGACGTGACCCTGAAGGTCGAGCCGGGCGAGTTCGTCGCCCTCGTCGGCCCCTCCGGCAGCGGCAAGTCCACCGTGCTGCGGCTGCTCCTCGGCTTCGAACAACCCGCCGCGGGCACGGTGCTGTACGACGGCCAGGACCTCGCAGAGCTGGAGGTCTCCGCCGTACGCCGCCAGTGCGGCGTTGTCCTGCAGAGCGGCTCGCTGCTCGCCGGGGACATCAAGGCAAACATCATCGGCAGCAGCAGCCACACCATCGACGACGCCTGGGCAGCCGCCGAGATGGCCGGTGTCGCCGCCGACATCCAGGCCATGCCCATGGGCATGAACACGGTGCTCTCCGAGGGCACCAACACCCTCTCCGGAGGCCAGCGGCAGCGCCTGATGATCGCCCGCGCGCTCGTCGCCCGCCCCCGCATCGTCTTCTTCGACGAGGCAACCAGTGCCCTCGACAACCCCACGCAGAAGCGCGTCACCGAGTCCACCCGCCGGCTCAACGCCACCCGTGTCGTCATCGCCCACCGGCTGTCCACCGTCGCGGGCGCGGACCGCATCGTCGTCATGGACCAGGGACGCATCGTCCAGCAGGGCCGGTACGAGGAACTGCTCGCCGACCACGAGGGACTCTTCGCCCGCCTCGCCCGCCGTCAGATCTCCTGATCCCCCTGTCCTGACCGTTCTCACCTCCAGGAGGCCACCCGTGGAATTCGCCCTGCTCGTCTGCGGCGAGGAGAAGGCATGGGACGACATGCCGGAGTCCGAGCGCCGCGAACGCTTCGAAGCGAACCTGCGGTACGGCCGCGAACTGCACGAGGCCGGGGTCGTGATCCGGTACGGGGCCAAGCTCGCCCGCCCCGACGTCGCCGCCAAAGGTGAACGTGCCCAGGACGGCCGCCCCGAGGTCGGCGGTCTGTGGATCCTCGAACTCGACTCCGAGGAAGCGGCGTTGGAGTGGGCCGCCCGGATGCCCGTGAGCCCGGGCAACGTCGTCGACGTACGCCGCTGCGACCGTCCGGGCGCCACGAGATCCGACTGAGCCCATCCACAGCCGAGGAGGAAC
Organism: Streptomyces sp. NPDC005408; assembly: GCF_040606445.1. NCBI lineage: Bacteria > Bacillati > Actinomycetota > Actinomycetes > Kitasatosporales > Streptomycetaceae > Streptomyces > Streptomyces sp. NPDC005408. Next base: position 130,141 of record NZ_JBEXEX010000012.1, read on the forward strand.
AAACATGACGGCAGAGCACTACCTCTCCGCCTATCTGACGCCGCCCGGAGAGCTGTCCGTGCTCTCCCCCCGACACGACCAGAACCTCGCACTCTGGCGCCGCACGGGCCGCACCGTCGAGCTCGTACGGCTGTGGGAGCTGGAGCGGATCAGCGGCCAGAAGCACCACTTCTGGCCGCTGTACACCCCGGAGAGGGCACGCGCGCTGCTGTCGGACCTGCTGGCCGCCGAAGGGCTCGGCCTCGCCGACATCCGCGCCTCCTGGGGGACCCCGGGGCTTCCCGGTCATCGCCCGATCCCGGTGCCGCCGGGCGCCGGGGACTTTCCGGTGCACAGCCTCGGCCATCTGTTCAGCGGGCTGCTGCGCGACACCCGGGTCTTCCGCGAGGGGACCGTCATCGGCCTGGCCGTGGACGGTGCTCCCGACCACGTACAGGACGAGCAGACCAAGGAGTTCTGGTACGCGGGCTGCCTGTCCCGGCGGGGGGAGGTGAGCTATCTGCCCGTCGAGTCGCCAGGCCCGCTCTACACCGCCGCCGAAACGCTCTTCGGCAAGGAGCCCGGCACCCTCATGGCGCTGGCCACCGCCTGCCGTACCGAGATCGCGTACGACACGGAGAAGGCGGCCGCGTCCGTGCGTCTCTACGGCGGGCGGACCGCGCCCTGGCAGGTGGCCCACCGCCTGGTGCGCGGCGCGGTCGCCGAGGCCCGGCGGCAGCTCGCGGGCGGCGCGCCCGACCCGGAGTTCAGCGCCGAGGAGAACCTGCAGAGCGCGGTCATGAAGATCGTGCAGCGCTGCTGCGAACTGGTCGCGATCCGCAATGTGGAGCGGCTGCTCGCGCTCGGAGACGTACGTCCCGAGGACTGCCATCTCGCCACCAGCGGCGGCTTCGCCCTCAACTGCCCCACCAATTCACTCCTCATGGACCACTTCGGCTTCCGGTCCCTGCTCACCCCGCCGAGCGCCAACGACTCCGGTCAGGCGCTCGGTCTCGGCCTGCTCGCCCTGCACACCACGGGCCTGCTGGACGGCGCTGAACTGCGAGTCGACTCCGCCTACTACGGGAATCCGCTGCGCGACACGGACCGGGCGATCGCCGAATTCGAGCCGTGGATCGAGTCCGTGGAGGAGTTCACGCCCGAGGCCTTCGTCCAGGACGTGACGGACGGGGTGATCGCGTGGGTGGACGGCGCCGCCGAGATCGGTCCGCGTGCGCTCGGCCACCGCAGCCTGCTCGGCGACCCGCGCTCGGCGAAGGTCAAGGACCGGCTGAACGACCTCAAACAGCGGCAGTGGTGGCGCCCGGTCGCGCCGATCGTCCTCGCCGACCATGCCGGGGACTGGTTCGAGGGCTCCCGTCCTTCGCCGTACATGCTGGAGACGGTCCAGGTACCCGCCGACGCACGCGACCGTGTTCCGGCCGTGCTGCACCTGGACGGCTCGGCCCGCCACCAGTGCCTCACCGCGCAGGCCAACCCGCGGCTGTACCGCGCGATCGACGCCTTCCGCGAGGTCACCGGTGTGGCACTGCTGTGCAACACCTCGCTCAACGACAAGGGCGAACCGATCGTCGACACCGCCGCGGAGGCGCTGACCTTCTGTGTACGCAAGGGACTCGGCGTCGCCTACATCGACGGCCGCCGGATCGCGCTGCGCCCCGGACCCGAGGCGCCCGCCGGGCCGCGCCCGCGCGCGACGGCGTACTTCGCCGGGCAGGAGGCCGACCGGGCGGCGCACTGGCAGAGCTGGCTCGACCGCGGCTACACGCAGGGCGGGATGTTCCTGCTCTCCCGCACGCCGGGGCTGCGCACCGAGCCGGCGGCCGAGGTGAACGCGCTCGCCGAGCAGGAGGCCTCGGTCAACCCGGGCTTCGCGCTGATGGTCGACCGCTTCTGTGCCGCGCACGGCCCGGGGCGGTCGTTCCTGGGGGCGCCTGGGGAGCTGCCCGCGCGGATGGTGGGGATGGACGGCTGAGTGAGCTGATCGCGCGCATACGGAAGCGGGGCCGGGTGAGTGTCACCCGGCCCCGCTTCCGTACGTCCGCTCACGCGAGGTGGCGGGCGAGCGCGCCCGCGACCGCCTCCGGCCGTTCCAGCAGCGGCAGATGCCCGGTCTCCGGCAGCGAAAGAACCTCGCACTCCGCGACATCCTCGGCCAGCCACCGCGCGTTCCGCCTGAACGTGGGCATGTCCTCGTCGCCGATGACGACGAGGGTACGGGCCCGGATGCGGCGCAGGTCCTCACGGGAGTGGTGGTGAGCGGTGAGCGCGTTCATGCTGCCGTCGTCCAGCTCGGCCCAGCTGTGCTTGCGGATCACCTCGCGCAGTGCGGCGCGCAGCCGCGGATGGCGTTCCGTGCCGTTGAAGATGTCGGGCGGCGAGGCCATCCACAGGTCGGCCAGCTGTTCGCCGGGGCCCGTGATCCTCTTGGCCATCGCGAGTTGCTGATAGCGCCGTCGCGCGTGCGGCTCGGGCGGGGCGCCCGCGAGGGTCGGTGCGGCCAGCACCAGACGTTCCGTCACATCCGGGTGGTCCACGGCGATCTGGAGGGCCACGGAGGAGCCGTACGAGAGCGCGACCATGCGTTCAGTGCCCTCCGCGCGGGCGCGATCGGCGATCCGGGCGGCGAGCGCGGGCAGCGTCAGCCCGGCGGGGATGGGCTCGGCCGTGCCGTGTCCCGGCAGGTCCACCCCGATGTGGCGGAAACCGGGAAGCAGCTCCCAGAGCGGTTCCCAGGTGGTGGAGTCCATGGTGTAGCCGTGCAGCCACAGCACGGCGGGCCGGGTGCCGCCGCTCATGACGCCGCGGGTGTCGTGGCGGGTGACGGCTCGGGACGGGAGAGGTCCCGGAAGCCCTGGCAGAAGGCCCGGTACGCGACCACCGGGGCGTCACCGGGGTCGTAGCGGGGCACATGGTCCGGGTCGAGGTGGTCCCAGATGACGGCGTCCTCGGCGAGCGCGCGTTCGCTGCCCGTGATGAGCATCGGCAACTCGCCCTCCTGGCCCGGCCGTACCCCGATCGCCACACGGGCCGTACTACCGCTGCCGTCGGCGTTCGGCACGGCACCGGTGATGATGACGTGCTCCCGCCCGGCAGGCCCGAACTCGGTGACGACGACGCCGGGGCTGAAGGCACGCGCATGGAACCGCGGCACGTAGTCCCACCGGACGACCCCGGTCCGTACCGAATCCCAGCGCACCTTCTCCTTGGCCCGGGCGTCCTGCCACGGCGAGGTCTGCATCAGAAAGTCCCCGTCGATGACCAGCTCACCGCTGTCGCCGTGCGAGACGGTCATACCGCGCACCTTGGGCACCTTGTGCAGGGCGGTGAAGTGGTCGGCGTCGAAGGCGTTCTCGACGACCAGTGCCGAATCCGCCGAGACGGGCTGTGCGACCGCCTGAACCACCGGATGGGTCCGCGCCCACTCCCGCATCCGCGCCTCGAACCCGCGGTCGTCGGCGTCCTCCCGCGAGAGCCGTACGAAGACGGCGTCCCCGGCGACGAGCACCGGATGTTCCCCGACCGACCAGCGCTTGGAGGTGTCGCCCAGCGCGATCCGCTTTCCGTGGAAGGGGCAGACGAGGCAGCCCCCGTCGAGCTTTCCGCCGTACCCCAGATGTGCCCCGCGGTGCGGGCAGGACCCGTCGAAGACCCGTATCAGGTCCTCGCCGTCCCGCACGGCGACAAGCCGCCGCGGACCGATCGCCAACGGTGTGACGTCGGTGTCCAGTTCGGACCGGAAGGCCAGCAGGTACCACCCGGAATGCACGGTCATCACGCCACGTCCTTAGCTGTTTCTTTGCCCAGCAGCTCCCGCGCCGCGCGCCGTCCGGACGCCATCGCGCCCTGGACCCAGGGGAGTTGCTCACCGCACACCGTTGCCTCGCCCGCGAAGAACAGCGTCCCGCCGAGCGGTTCGGCCCACTTCGAGACGGCATCGCCGGCTCCCGCGCGGGGCGCGGTGAAGGCACCGCGCGACCAGGGGTCGGAGCCCCAGTCGGCCACCGTGACGGCGGTCACCGCGGCGTCCCGCACCCAGGGGAGTGCTGGGGCGAGCAGGGCACGGGGATCGCCGTCGTGCTGTACGGCGGAGCGCACCGGCCCGGCGGCCGCCGCCTTGGCCACCACCAGGACCTCAGGGCGCCCGGCCGCCGTCCGTACGAAGCCCGCCGAGCCGTCCGTGTCGAGTACCACCGCCGTCTCGGGAGCGGGCCGCGACAGCGAGATCACCGCGCAGATGCCGTCGCCCGCCCGCAGTTCGCGGGCCGCCGCATGTTTGTACGCCGGCAGCTCGTCGAAGGCCGTGGCCCCCGCCGCAACCACCGAAGGCGGCACGGTGATCACCACCGCGCCCGCCCGGATCACGCCCTCGTGAGTACGGACCGTCACCCGGCCCGGCGACCACTCGAGCCCGAGCACCGGACTGGAGCGCCGTACATCCGGGAGCGCAGCCGCAAGGCGGCCGGGCAGCAGCCCGAACCCGCCGGACACCGCGAACTCGCCCTGGCCCACCGCGTCCCCGCGCCGGGCCGCCGCGACTCCCGCCGCGCTCAACTCGTCAGGTTCGGCAGCCCAGTTCTGCCGGAACCACTCCTCGGCTGCGCGTCCTTCGGAACCTGCCACGCGCTGGGCGCGGAGCCACGCGCCCACCGACACACCGTCCCCGGCGAGGCCCTGCGCGTACGCGGCGTGCAGCTGCCCCTCAAGGACCCAGGGCGCCCTGCGGCCGGGACGGGCCAGAACCGCCATGGGATGTGCGGCGCCCTCGCTGACCACGCGGGCGGTGACGGCGCGCGGCACCGCCTCCATCAGCTCCGGGCCCATCAGCGCGTGCACCGGGTTGTGCTCGCCGTGGACGACCTGCGCGCCCAGCTCCACCGGTGGGCCGCCGTCGGCCGGCCGGTGGGTGCGGATGCGGCCGCCGACCCGTTCGCGGGCCTCCAGCACGGTCACCCGCAGGCCCGCCTCGTGCAGCCGTGTCGCACAGGCCAGTCCGCTGATTCCCGCGCCGATCACAACGACGTCGGTACCCATCCGGGTCACTCCGTTCCGTACAGGCTGAGGGGGAAGGCGCGCAGCCGGCGGGGAATCAGCCGACCGCCGTCCCAGTCGGGCGCGTCGGTGAGCGCCCGCGCCCCGGGGAACCGCCCGGCCAGCCGCGCCAGCAGTACGGCGCCCGTCTGCCGTACGAGCTGGGCGGCCAGGCAGAAGTGCGGGCCCGCGCCGAAGGCGAGATGGGGGTTGGGGGAGCGGTCGGGCACCAGCTCGTCGGGCCGGGCGAAGACGGCGGCGTCGCGATTGGCGGCAGCGAGCACGGACAGCACACGCGCGCCCGCGGGAATCGTTCCGCCGGGCAGCCGGACCTGACGGGTGGCGACCCGCGCGGTGAAGGGGATGGGGGCTTCGAGCCGCAGCAGTTCGTCCATGGCGCTGCGGGCAAGCTCGTCGCCTCCCGTATGCAGACGGGCCATCACCTCGGGCCGGGGCAGCAGCCAGGCGAGCCCGTTCCCGACCGCTTCGGCGAGCGGCTGCCAGCCACCCACCACGGCCAGCCCGAGGACGCCGAGCATCTCGGCCCGGGACAGCCTCTCGTCGGAGGCGAACACGGCGAGCGGGGAGGTGTCCCCCCGTACCGTCAACTCGCGGGCGTGCGCGTCCAGATAACGGGTCAGCTCGCCCATCGCGCGCCGGCCTGCCGCCGCAGCCTCGGGCCCGGCCATTGGGTCGAGGTTGACGGACGCGGCGCGCGCGAGCAGCTCGAAGCGCGGCCGCTCGGCGTCGGGCAGCCCGAAGAGAGCCGCGAAGACGGCGGTGGCCAGCGGCACTCCGATACCGGAGGTGGCGTCGAGCACCCGGGGCGCCCGGTCCAGCAGCGCATCGGCCTCCGCCGCGATCCGGTCCGCGACGGACCGGATGGCGGCGGGCCCCAGCAGCAGCGTGCCGGGGGCACGCAGCCGCTGGTGGTCGGGTGCGTCGGTGGTGAGCATCGACGGCGGAAGGTCGTCGTCGCGGGCGCGCTCCCGCTGGCCCTGCGCGGCGGAGAGGCCGTCGTCGCGGAGCGCGGCCGAGCAGTCGGCGTGCGAGGTGAGCAGCCACATCCGGGACGCGGGGTCGAAATGCACCGGGTCGTTCTCACGGAGCCATCGGTAGGCCGGATACGGATCGGCGCGCCCGGCGGGCGAGAAGGGGTGGGCCAGATGTCCCGGCAGTCGTACGAGAGCCGTCGCCATGGTGACTCCTGTCGTCAGCGGACGCGTGGTCCGCGCCAGCGGAAGGTCCAGGCGGTCAGCGCGAGCCCGGCCACCGACCACAGCCCGAGCACGAGGGCGATAGCGCCCAGTTCCCAGTTCCCGGCGGGCTCGACGGCGGCGAAGGAGTCGGGCAGAAAGACCGAACGGAAGCCCTGCGCCATCCACTTGAGCGGGAAGAACGCGGCCGTGGTCTGCATCCACTGCGGCAGCTGGCCGAAGGGGAAGAACACTCCCGAGATGAACTGCATGACCATGAAGACCGGTGTGACGATCGCGGCGGCCGACCGGCTGTTGGGAATGGCCGCGCTGTACGCGAAGGCGAGCAGGGTGCATGCGACCGTGCCCAGGGTCAGCACCCAGGCGAGGGTGAGCCAGCGCTCGGGGCTGCTGGGCAGCGGCAGCGCGAACAGCGCCACCGCCAGGATCAGCAGCAGCGCGGTCTCCAGCAGCGTCGTCACCACGACCCGTACCAACTTGCCGGTGAAGTAGGCCGACTTGGGCATGGGCGTCATCGCGAGGCGGCGCACCGTGCCGGTGTCCCGCTCGATCGCCACATTGATCGCAAGGCCGGAGAAGGCGGTGCTCATCACACCTGCCGCGATGATGCCCGCGATGAAGAGCTGCTTGAGATCGGTGTCGGTCCCCTCGACCTTGCCGTCGAAGATCGATCCGAAGACGACGAGCATCAGGACGGGGAAGAGCAGCGTGAAGATCAGCGACTGCTTGTTGCGGAAGAAGGCCCGAAGCTCGACACGGGAACGGGCCACGCTCGCGCGCCACCAGCCCGGCAGCGCACCGCCCCCCGGCTCTCTCTTCGCGCGTACGGATCCGCCCGTACGGACAGTCTGCTGATGGTCCGTCACGGACATGACGTCTCCTCGATGGCCCGGTTCTCGCGGTGTTCACGGATCAGCCGGAGGTAGGTCTCTTCCAGCGTCGGCCGGTGCACACTCAGCTCCGGCAGCTCGGTGACCCCCGCATCCCGCGCCCAGGCCAGCAGCACCGCCATCAACTGGGTCGGTTCATGGGTGAGTACGGTGACGACGCCCATCTCCTCGGCTCCGCCGGGCATTCCGTCGGACTCCAGCAGCGCGTCGGGCGGCAGAGCCGGCAGGCCGCGCCGAGAGAGTGCGGCGGTGAGCCGGAAGGAGACGGTGGCGGGCGTGTGCGCGCGGCCGCCGAGTTCGGACATGGTGCCCAGCTGGGCGACGCGCCCGTCGACGATGACGGCCGCCCGTTGCGCGAGCGCCTCCGCCTCGTCCAGATAGTGCGTCGTGAGAACGGTGGTCCGGCCGCGGTCGGCGAAGTACCGGACCAGTTCCCACGCCTCGCGGCGGGCCACCGGGTCGAGCCCCGTGGTCGGCTCGTCGAGGAAGATCAGTTCGGGGTCGCCGACGACCCCCACGGCCACATCGAGCCGGCGCTGCTGGCCGCCCGACAATGCCGTCGTCTGTTTCCGTTCGTGAGCACCGAGTCCGACCATGTCGATGATCTGGCCGACCGGCAGCGGCGCCGGATAGAACGCCGCGAAATGCTCCACCACTTCCTTCACGGTCAGATCGGTGTACGCGCCGGTGGCCTGCGGTACGACACCGATCCTGGACCGCCAGGTGCGGCGGTCCTCGGCCGGATCACAGCCGAGGACCCGCACCTCGCCGCTGGTTCTCTGCCGTATCCCCTCCAGGATTTCGACGGTAGTCGTCTTGCCCGCGCCGTTCGGCCCGAGCAGGGCGAATACCTCTCCCTGGTGAATTTCCAGATCAAGGTTCTGCACGGCGAATGCGTCACCGTATTGCTTGTGCAGACCGCGTACCTGAACGGGATGGACATCCCCAGCGGCTTGAACCACTTTTCTACGCTCCCGGTGGAGTAGGAATTCCTGCGGGTGCAGCTGCAGGAATCAGGTGCAGCAGCAGCAGGGGCAGCAGCAGTACGTGCCGCCGGCGGCGACGTCGGAGAGGTCGCCCTCGCTCAGCTCGGCGGTGTCGACCATCGGGGTCTCCGGGATGTGGAACTCGTAGCGACCGGTCGCCAGACCGATCTCCCAGAACTCCACCTGCACGTCGAGGTTGCCGTCCTGCTTGCCCTCGGGCAGCTCACGGACGATGACGATCTCGGCGTCCGCCGGAAGCTCGAGGCCGGCCTCGGCGAGAGCGGCACGCGAGTCCGTGCCCAGTCGCTCCGCGTACTCCTCGCTCGACCAGGCATTGATCAGAGCGCGGGTGTAAGCGTTCACGAATTCCGCGCGCTTCTGCGGGTCCAACGCCATGTGGACTCCTCCTTGTTCGACCGACCGGCACCCGGTGTGCCTGGCGACGAGAAGAACACTGACATGCGGTCAATGGGCTGCCAAGACTTAATCTCCGTGCCCTGTCCGGTTAGGTCCAGTAGGTATTGAGTGCCCTTAGTCGCTGCGGTATCTTGCGTGCAGTCGAGATCGCTCCATACGTAATGCAGTTACGTATGCGGCACTCGGCATCACGTATTTCTGGGGCCGGTTACGCATTCTGCTTACGTATTTCCCTTGCGTATGGGGCGCATACGTAACCGACGCGCCACGCATACCGAACAGGAGGTGGCAGCACCGTGCCGACCCGACTCGACCGAGTCCGAGACAGTCTTCTTCCCCCGGGCCCGCCGGGGGAGGTGGACATGCGCCGCATGCGCACCGCGCCACTGGAGTTCATCACCGGACTCGCCCGTACGTACGGGGACATCACCCGGCACCAGGCCGACGGCGACACCGTCTACCTGCTGAACCACCCCGACCACGTCCGGCACGTACTGAAGGACAACGGGGCCAACTACACGAAGGAGAACACGCCCGACGACCACATGCTCCGCCCGCTGCTCGGAAACGGTCTGCTGACGAGCGACGGCGAGGAGTGGGCCCGGCAACGCAGGCTGTGCGCACCGGCGTTCCGGCCCAGTGCCGTACGGACCTTCGACGCGATCATCACCGACGCCACGCACGCCCTCGTGGACCGCTGGCGCACCGCGGCCGCCGCCTCCACCCCGATCGCCGTCGATCACCAGCTGACCGGGCTGACCCTCGCCGTCCTCACCCGCTCGATACTCGGCGCCGACACCGAGGGCACGGGGGAGGGATTCGGCCGCGCGGTGGACGCGGTCAACCGCTTCATCGGGCACTACGTACCGGCCGACGACCCCGACCCGCAGGACACCGCACTGCGCCGGCAGGGCTTCCTGCGCGCACGGATGTTCCTCGACGGAATCACCCGCATGATCATCGCGAGCCGGCGGGCGGGCGGCTCGGCCGGCGGCGGACCCGCGACTCTGCTCGACACCATGCTCGGCTCCGGCCGTCCCGGAGTGGACGCGCTGTCCGACACCGACCTGCGCGACCAGGTCCTCACCCTCGTCATGGCCGGTCATGAGACCACCGCGAAATCCCTGACCTGGACGCTCTATCTCCTCGACCGCCACCCCGAGGAGGCCGAGCGGCTCCGCGACGAGGTCGACCGGGTCCTCGGCGGCCGTACGCCGACCGCCGCCGACCTCTCCCGGCTCCCGCTGTGCCGACGGGCGATCCAGGAGGCGATGCGCCTCTACCCGCCCGTATGGCTGATCTCCCGGCGTGCCGTCGGCCCCGACACCATCGGCGGCTACGACGTCGCGCCCGGCACCCTGATCTGCGTCAGTCAGTGGGTCCTGCACCGCCACCCCGAATTCTGGGACGCGCCCGAGGAGTTCCGCCCCGACCGCTTCGCGGACGCGGAACTGCCCAGCCACCTCTATCTCCCCTTCGGCGGCGGCGACCGCATCTGCATAGGACAGCACTTCGCGATGGCCGAAGCCACCCTCGTCCTGGCCGTCCTGATGCAGTCGCTGCGGCTCGCACTGGTGCCCGGCCACCCCGTCGAGCCGGAGGCACTTGTCACCCTGCGCCCGCGGCACGGCATGAGCATGCTGGCGGTGACCCGATGAGCGCCCCCGCCCGGCCCCGGCCCGTCGGCGGCTCGTACGACCCGGCCCGTACGACCGGAGGGGGCCTGACCGCCGAACTCGCCCGGCTCGAAGCCCAGGCCGAGCTGTCCTTCGCCGAAGAGCTCCGCATTCTGGGGGAGTTGGGCATCGGCGGCGCCACCGCGAACGCCCCCCTGCTGGAACTCGGCGCCGGATCCGGCGCGATCACCCGACGCCTCCGCTCGGCCTTCCCCGCCCTTCCCCTCATCGCCGCGGACATCGACGGCGAACTGCTCTCCCACGCGGCGGACTCGGGCGCCGAACTCATGGTCGCCGACGCCGCCGGCCTCCCGCTGGAGGACGGCAGCGCCGGATGCGTCCTGCTCCGCTATGTCCTCCAGCACGTCGCGGACCCGGCGGCGGTCGTCGCGGAGGCGCTGCGGGTGCTGCGTCCCGGCGGCACGATCGTCGTCACCGAGGTGGACAGCTCCTGCTGGGGCCTGGCCGACCCTGCCTACCCCGAACTCGCCCCCATCCACGCGAAGATCGCCCGCGCACAGGAGCAGGCGGGAGGAGACCGGTCGATCGGCCGCCGTCTCACCCGGCTGCTGCGCGGCGCGGGCTGCACGGACATCGCCCTGCGCCCGTTCGCCACCACGAACGACGACCTTCCGACCGAGATGTTCGCCCCGCACCTCGGGCCGCAGCGCCTCGAACCCCTGGTCGCCGCCGGGGTGCTCACCTTCCCCGAACTGGCCCTGGCCGCCGACCGCTGGAACCGCTTCCGCAAGGACCCGGACGCCTGGGTGATGCTGCTCGGCTTCACCGCGGCAGGGACCGCCCCCTAACCACCCCCCTCAGAAAGGAATGCTCCATGCACCCCAACCTCAAGATCTTCATCACGATCTTCTGCTACATCAGCGGAGTCGCCGGCCTGGTCACCGCGGTCCTCGACGCAAGCGAAAGGCCCGCGGCGACCACCGAAGCGGTCATCGCGGGCGCGATCGGCGTGCTGTTCCTCGTCGCGGGCCTGGCCCTCACCCGTAAGCCGAGGTACTGATCCGCACCAGCACGGGCCCGGGGGCGTTCAGGCTGCCCCGGGCTCCTGCTGCTGCTGTGCGGCGGCCATCCTGGCCCGCCCCTTCTTCCCGGTCTGGATCGTGTACGTCATGAGCCCGGCAAGCACCACGAACGGCAGCACGTTCGTCACCCCGACCATGGTCCCGGTGTCGAGCATGTACGTGAGCGCAATGCGCACCGCGGACTCGGTCAGGAACGCCACGCCCCAGATGACGGTCAGCCGTCGCTGGGTGCTGCGGAAGCCGGGGTACGCGTCCCAGAAGCCGTTCCAGCGCGCGATGCCCTCCGCGGTCCCGTCGGTCGCGAACTTCCGCCCGAAGTAGAAGATCATCGGTCGCGTCATCAGCAGCGATCCCAGGAATGCGAGCCCCAGCAGGCCGGTCAGCGCGGAGTCCTTGACGAAGACGAGCTTCTCGCTCTTGAAGGCGAACGCACTCACGGCGCTCAGCAGCAGCACGATCAGGATCATCACCCCGAACTCGTCGATGCGACGATTGATCGCGAAGAAGATCCCCACCTCCACCAGGGGCCACCCGGCGATGATGAAGAGCGCCGTCACCGGCGCCACGCCGTGATCGGTGAGGATTCCGTACGTCACCCAGGGCAGCAGCACGCTGAACAGGATGGTCGGGCCCCAGTTGAGCAGGACGGATTTGGGCATGGAGGATCCCCCAGGTCACGATCATGAGATTGGTCGAGCGGCAGCACGCGAGGGAAAGACCTCGGAGTACAGGCCTCAGGGATCCTAGAAGATCAACTTCCTGCTGGAGCCGGCTTTGCCCATGCTTTGCGGCGTCCCCGCCCAACCATGACGCGCGCAGAGCGTATGAGCCGGACGGGTGGCCGGTTTCTGCCCTGTTTATCCCGTCTCAACGCCGCTCCCGCTAGAGTGCCGCAGACCTGCGAAAAACCCGCGAAAAAAGGCCCTCCGCGGTGGAGGGCCGTACATCGGTCGCGAAGAGCGCCCCCGGCAGGACTCGAACCTGCGGCCAAGCGCTTAGAAGGCGCCTGCTCTATCCACTGAGCTACGGGGGCCGGATGGTGGACCTCGGTGGCCTGGAGCCCTCGTCAGGCGGTTCCGTGACCTTGCCGGGACAAGGATAGGGCTCCGATCGCCTTGACCCGGTTGCTTCACCTGCGTGGCACGATGTGTAGGTTCAGTGAAGCGAACCGATAATCGCAGGCAGGTGCGATTCACGCACCGCTTTTGGCGCCTCACGCTCTCGGGTGTTGTGCACTCGTTATGCCTGCGCCCCACTCGCCCCATCTGTCGCGTCTGTCCGACCGGCGCGCAGGGAGGGCTATACGCTTCAAAAAGCCACTAAAGTTGGGCATTCTTCGCATGTGGTGACCTTGGATGCACGGCCTCAGCTGATCGACGCACTCTCCGCCCTCCGCGACCGTGTCGCCGCCGTGCGTCTCCCTCTTCCCCTTCCCGGTGCGCCGCGGGCACGGCAGACCCGTGCCGAGCTCCTCGCACAGCTCGACGACTATCTCGTGCCCCGGCTCAAGGAGCCCGAAGCGCCGCTTCTCGCCGTCGTCGGCGGATCCACCGGGGCCGGGAAGTCGACCCTCGTCAACTCCCTTGTGGGGCGTCGGGTCAGCGAGGCGGGGGTGCTGCGGCCGACCACCCGCACGCCCGTGCTCGTCTGCCACCCCGACGATCACCACTGGTTCGCGGGGATGCGGGTCCTGCCGCATCTCACCCGCGTATGGCTGCCTCAGCAGGAAGAGACCGAAGGGGGACAGGACAGCGGGCGCGAGGCCGACGAGGAGAACTCCCTGCGCGTCGAGACTGCCGCCAGCCTGCCCCGCGGGCTCGCACTGCTCGACGCGCCCGACATCGACTCGCTCGTCGTCGAGAACCGGCTGCTGGCCGCCGAGTTGATCTGCGCCGCCGATGTGTGGGTGATGGTGACGACGGCCTCGCGGTACGCGGACGCGGTCCCGTGGCATCTGCTGCGTACCGCCAAGGAGTACGACGCCACGCTGGTGACCGTGCTCGACCGGGTGCCGCACCAGGTCATCGCGGATGTCTCGCGGCAGTACGCGGCGCTGCTGACGAAGGCAGGACTCGGCGAGGTGCCGCGGTTCACGATCCCCGAGCTGCCCGAGTCGGCGGGCGGCGGCAGCGGGCTGCTGCCCACCACCGCCGTGGCCCCCCTCTTCGCCTGGCTGGCGCACCGGGTACAGGATCCGGCGGCCCGCCAGCAGGCCCTGGCACGTACCGCTTCGGGCGTGATCGATTCGCTCAACGCCCGGATGCCGGAGCTCGCGGCGGCGGTGGCGGGGCAGTACGCCGCGGCAGTACGGCTCACGGGCGCGGTCGAGGACGGGTACGACAAGGAGCGCGAGCGCGTACGTCAGCAGCTCCTGAGCGGCGCGGTCCTCGCGGGCGACGCGCGGACGCGCTGGCGGGGCTTTCCGCGCGACAGCTCCGCGGGCGAGCTGCTGGACGCCCTGGTCGGCAGCCTGTCCGCGCTGCTGCAGTGCGCCGTCGCAGCCGCCGACGAACGCGTCCAGGAGGCGTGGCGGCGCGAGCCCGCCGCCGGGGCGGTCGTCGTCCGTGGGCGGCCGGATCTGGAATCGGCGGAGCGGATCGGGATGGCCGTACGCCGCTGGAGGCGCGAGCTGGAGGAACTCGCCGACGAAGAGGTACGCAGGCTGGAGCTCAATCTCGCGCCCGACTCCGAGACCGTCGCTGCACTGGTCGCAGCCGCTCTGCTCGGCGGACGGCGGGCCCGAGGCGCCGGGGAGCGGCTCGCCGAACGGATCGGCGCCAAGGGCGCGCTGCGGCTGCGGGACAAGGGCGGTGAGCTCATGGCGACGTACATCGACGGCGTACTGCACGGCGAACGCGACCGCCGCCTCGCCCCGCTGGACGCACTCCAAGTGACCCCCGAGCCGCAGGCCGAACTGATCGCCGCGCTGTCCGTACTGCAGAAGGAGAGGTGACGGCGTTGACCGCCATCACTGACGACGAGAACGAGGCCGGGGACCGCTGGGACGACGGGCTGATCGCCCGGCGCGCGGGCGGACGCGACGACAGCGAGCAGGAGGAGACCGAGGAGGAGCTGGGAGAGGAGCACGTACCGATCGGCGGGGCGTACGTGGGGCCGCTGCGGGTACGCCTCGACGCCCTGCGCGAACTCATCGGTCTGTCGCGGACCCGGCTGGACGGGCCGACACTCGCCGAGGCGGGACGCGTACTCGACGAGGCCGCCGCCCGGCAGCGGCTCTCCTCAAGGCACACCGTCGTCGCCATCGCGGGCGCCACGGGCAGCGGCAAGTCGACGCTCTTCAACGCCCTGGCCCAGGTGCCGATCTCGGAGACCGGGCTGCGCAGGCCCACCACCACAGGACCGATCGCCTGCACCTGGTCGGAGGGCGCGGCCGGGCTGCTCGACCGGCTCGCCATCCCCCCGAGGCTGCGGCGCCGCCCTCTGGCGGGCGGCGCCGAGGAGCTGTCCGGGCTGGTGCTCATCGATCTGCCCGACCATGACTCCGCCCTGGTCAGACACCGGGAGCAGGTGGACCGGGTACTGGCACTGGTGGACGCGGTGATCTGGGTCGTCGACCCGGAAAAGTACGCGGACGCCGCGCTGCACGAGCGGTATCTGCGGCCGCTCGCCGGGCACGCGGAGATCACCTTCGTGGTGCTCAACCAGGTGGACCGGCTGCCCGGCGAGGCCGCCGACCAGGTGCTCGACGATCTGCGCAGGCTCCTGGACGAGGACGGAATGGCACTGGGCGAACACGGCGAGCCGGGAGCCACCGTGCTCTCGCTCTCCGCGCTGACCGGCGAGGGCATCGACGAACTGCGGGACCTGATCGGCACGTTCGTCCAGGAGCGCAACGCCCCGGCGCGACGGCTGTCCGCCGATGTCGACGCGGCGGCGTCCAGGCTGCGTGCGGTGTATCTGGCCAGTGGCAGGACCGGTCTCGACGAGCGCTCGCGCGAGGACTTCGCCGCCCGGCTCGCCGAGGCGATCGGCGCGAATGCGGCCGGTGAGACGGCGGAGCGCGAGTGGCGCAGGAACGCCGGACGGGCGTGCGGGACGCCGTGGCTGCGGCTGTGGCGCTGGTACGAGCGCACCCGAACCCCGGGGAGCGGGCTGCCGGAGCCGGCGGCGCCGGTGGAGGACGAGCTCACGGCGCGGCAGCGGGTCGAGCAGGCGGTGCGCACGGTCGCGGACGAGGCGGCGTCCGGGCTGCCCGCGCCGTGGGCACAGGCGGTGCGCGAGGCTGCTGTGCGCGGGGCCGAAGGGCTGCCCGAAGCGCTGGACGAGCTGGCGGCGCGTGAGGCGGCGGCGACGAGCGGGCGGCCACTGCGGCCCGCGTGGTGGCCCGCCGCGGTGCTGGCGCAGGCGTCGATGACGCTGCTTCAGATCTACGGCGGGCTGTGGCTGGTGGGCCAGATCATCGGCGTACTGGAGCCGGGGCTGCTGGTCCCGGCGATGCTGATGGTCGCCGGGATCGTGGGCGGGCCGCTGGTGGAGTGGGCGTGCGGGGCGGCCGTACGAGGACCCGCGCGGCGGTACGGGCAGGACGCGCAACGACGGCTGCGGGAGGCGGCGGCCGGGTGCGGACGGGCGAGGGTGCTCGATCCGGTCGCGGGAGAGCTCATGCGCTACCGGGAGGTGCGGGAGCAGTACGCGACGGTGTCGTCGGGGAAGGCGGGGACGGGCTCCGGCGGGGCAGGGGGCGGGTCGGTACGGCTTCTGGGGTGACCGGGCTTCTGGGGTGACGGGGTTTTCCACACAGGCGCGGTCGTCCACAGGCGCCTGCGGCTTCTTCCCGTCCGGTCCAGCATGGAGATCGGTCAGGCAACCGGACGGGGAGGTGGCTGTCGTGAACGACACGATGGTGACGCTGGTGGGCAATGTCGCCACGAATGTGGAGTACCGCGAATCGGTGGCGGGAGGCATGGCGCGATTCCGATTCGCGGTCACACCGAGGCGGTGGGACAAGCAGAGCGGAAGCTGGACGGACGGGCACACCAGCTTCTACACGGTCTTCGCCTGGCGGTCGCTCGCCATAAATCTGGTCGGGTCGGTCTCGGTCGGTGAACCGCTTCTCGTCCATGGGCGGTTGAAGGTGCGCGAGGAGGAGCGGGACGGGCAGCGCAGGGCATCGGTGGAGATCGGCGCGGTGGCGGTGGGACACGATCTGACGCGCGGGACCTCGGCATTCCGCCGCGTGGTGAAGGCGGAGCCCAATCTGACGGCCCGTCCGGCGGTGACTTCCGCGGAGCGTCCGGAACAGCACGCCGGCGAACGATCCGACGAGGTGAGGGCGGCACCGGTAGCCGTGCCCTGACCAGGAGTTGTGGAGATTTGTCGATTCAGGAACGGGGATTCGGCGATGACGGCAAGGCCGCGATAACGATTCCGAGTCGGAATGGTTGTCTGACGGTAGGACGGGGGACTGGGGTGCGCCGCGTCCCTAGGATTTCCGCGTACTCACGGGGCACTTGAGTCTGCAGGCGAGGCACTCCCCCCACACGTCACATGCGAATAGGGCCTCGCCCGGAGGGGAATTCTGTGTTTGCTGTGTTCTCTGCGTCAGTTGTACGCAGGCGGGGCGCTGCTCGTCGTCTTACTGCCGCGGCTTTGCTGTCGGGCCTCATCGCGACCGGCTCCATGGCGGCCGCGGGTTCGGCAGCCGCCGACAACGACGTCCAGCACCAGGGTGGCGCCGTCGCCACTCTCGACGGGCTGAAGACCTTCGACCGGGCCGTGCTCCGCACGAACGGCAAGAAGCACGAAATAGCAGCCGGGGTCTTCGAGATGACCGTCGACGGCGGCGGCCGGCTGAAGACGTACTGCATCGACATCCACAACCCGACCCAGGACCAGGCGAAGTACCTGGAGACCCCCTGGAACCAGACCTCGCTGGGCACCAACAAGGACGCGGGCAAGATCCGGTGGATCCTGCAGCACTCCTACCCCCAGGTCGACGACCTGGCGGCGCTGGCCAAGTCGGCGGGCACCGGGCCGCTCTCCGAGAGCACTGCGGCGGCCGGCACCCAGGTGGCCATCTGGCGCTACTCGGACGACGCGGACGTCGACGCGCTCGACCCCGCCGCGGAGAAGCTCGCGGACTGGCTGCAGGGCAAGGCCCAGAACGTGGCGGAGCCGAAAGCCTCGCTCAGCCTGGAGCCGAACGCGGTCTCCGGCAAGGCGGGCGGGCGGCTCGGCCCGGTCACGGTCCGCACCGACGCCGGGCAGGTCGCCGTGGCCCCGCCGGCCGACGCGGCAGCCAGCGGAATCAAGATCACCGACGGGGCCGGGAAGCCCCTCACCTCGGTCGTCAACGGCGCCCAGCTGTACTTCGACGTCCCGGCCGGTGCCGTGGACGGCTCGGCGTCGCTGACCGCGCAGGCCACCACCTCCGTGCCGGTGGGCCGCGCGTTCGCCGGGGCGACCAAGAGCCAGACCCAGATCCTGGCCGGTTCCAGCGAGTCCACGGTCTCCGCAGACGCGACGGCGACCTGGGCGAAGGCGGGCGCGATACCGGCGCTCTCGGCGAAGAAGAACTGCGCCAAGGGCGGCGTGGACATCACCGCCGCCAACAAGGGAGACGCTCCCTTCAGCTTCGAGCTGATGGGCTTCAAGCACACGATCCCGGCCGGGGCTTCCAGGACCGTCACGATTCCGGTCGCCGAGGACCAGGCGTACGACTTCACGATCACCGGGCCCGAGGGCTTCAAGAAGAACTTCAAGGGCGTGCTGGACTGCAAGACCACCGGCGCCGCGGGCCCGGGGACGGACACCCCCTCGTCCCAGCCCAGCCCGGCTTCGGCCGGTGGCACCTCCAGCGGCCTCGAGGGCGACCTCGCGGAGACGGGCAGCTCCAGCGCGACCCCGATGATCGCGGGCATCGCGATCGCGCTGGTCGTGATCGGCGGCGGCGCGGTCTTCTTCCTCCGCAAGAAGAAGGAGACGCCCACCGAGGAGTGAGCAAGCCCTCGCGCAACGTGACGCTGCGCGCGGAAGACGGCCCCGGTACGCGTGCGCGTGCCGGGGCCGTTGCCGTCGGGGGCAAGCAGATGGGCGGGCAGATGGGCGGGCAGGGCCGGGCCGATGCGTGGGTCGGGGCGCGGGGCGCCGGAGGACCGGTTTCCGTCCAGGGATGGACGTACGGCAAGATGGGGTGTATCTGCCCACCCTCTTCTTGCCGGACGGTTTCTCTTGGCTGAGTACATCTACACGATGCGCAAGACGCGCAAGGCGCACGGCGACAAGGTCATCCTCGATGACGTGACGCTGAGCTTCCTGCCCGGTGCGAAGATCGGTGTGGTCGGCCCCAACGGCGCCGGTAAGTCCACCGTGCTGAAGATCATGGCCGGTCTGGAGCAGCCCTCCAACGGTGACGCGTTCCTCTCGCCCGGCTACACGGTCGGCATCCTGCTGCAGGAGCCGCCGCTGGACGAGTCCAAGACGGTGCTGGAGAACGTCGAGGACGGCGTCTCCGCGATCAAGGGCAAGCTCAACCGGTTCAACGAGATCGCCGAGCAGATGGCGACCGAGTACACCGACGCGCTGATGGAGGAGATGGGCAAGCTCCAGGAGGACCTCGACCACGCCAATGCCTGGGACCTCGACGCCCAGCTCGAGCAGGCCATGGGCGCCCTCGGCTGCCCGCCCGGCGACTGGCCCGTCACCACCCTCTCCGGTGGTGAGAAGCGCCGCGTCGCCCTCTGCAAGCTGCTCCTCGAAGCCCCCGACCTGCTGCTTCTCGATGAGCCCACCAACCACCTGGACGCCGAGTCCGTGCAGTGGCTGGAGGCGCACCTCGCCAAGTACCCCGGCACCGTCGTCGCGATCACCCACGACCGGTACTTCCTCGACAATGTCGCCGAGTGGATCCTTGAGCTCGACCGCGGCCGCGCCCACCCCTACGAGGGCAACTACTCCACCTACCTGGAGAACAAGGCCTCCCGTCTCAAGGTCGAGGGTGCGAAGGACGCCAAGCGCCAGAAGCGTCTGAAGGAAGAGCTCGAGTGGGTCCGCTCCAACGCGAAGGGGCGGCAGGCCAAGTCCAAGGCCCGTCTGGCCCGTTACGAGGAGATGGCCGCCGAGGCCGACAAGATGCGGAAGCTGGACTTCGAGGAGATCCAGATCCCGCCGGGCCCGCGTCTGGGCTCCGTCGTCGTCGAGGTCGAGAAGCTCTCCAAGGCCTTCGGTGACAAGGTCCTGATCGACGACCTGAGCTTCACCCTGCCGCGTAACGGCATCGTCGGCGTCATCGGCCCCAACGGCGCCGGCAAGACCACGCTCTTCAAGATGATCCAGGGTCTGGAAGAGCCCGACTCCGGCGTCATCAAGGTCGGCGACACCGTCAAGATCTCCTACGTCGACCAGAGCCGCGCCAACATCGACCCCAAGAAGACCCTGTGGGCCGTTGTCTCCGACGAGCTCGACTACATCAACGTCGGCCAGGTCGAGATGCCGTCACGCGCCTATGTCTCGGCGTTCGGCTTCAAGGGCCCGGACCAGCAGAAGCCGGCCGGTGTCCTGTCCGGCGGTGAGCGAAACCGCCTGAACCTGGCGCTGACCCTCAAGCAGGGCGGCAACCTGCTGCTCCTCGACGAGCCCACCAACGACCTCGACGTCGAGACGCTCTCCTCCCTGGAGAACGCCCTGCTCGAGTTCCCCGGTGCGGCCGTGGTCGTCTCCCACGACCGCTGGTTCCTCGACCGCGTCGCCACGCACATCCTGGCGTACGAGGGCGACTCCAAGTGGTTCTGGTTCGAGGGCAACTTCGAGTCGTACGAGAAGAACAAGGTCGAGCGGCTCGGCCCGGACGCGGCCCGTCCGCACCGCGCCACCTACAAGAAGCTCACCCGGGGCTGATTCGCAGATGGCCCGCTACATCTACCGCTGTCCCCTCCGCTGGTCGGACATGGACGCCTTCGGGCACGTCAACAACGCGGTCTTCCTGCGGTACCTGGAAGAGGCGCGTATCGACTTCATGTTCCGGCTGGCGCCGGGGGACGGTTCCCCGTCGTTCTCGGGCGGGTCCGTCGTGGCCCGCCACGAGATCGACTACAAGCGGCCGCTGGTCCACCGGCACGAGCCGGTGGTCATCGAGCTGTGGGTGACGAAGATAGGCGCGGCGTCGCTGACCATCGCGTACGAGGTCAAGGACGCCGAGGGCCCCTCGTCGCAGGTCTATGTGCGGGCCTCGACCATCGTCGTGCCCTACGAGTTCGCTGCCGAGCGTCCGCGCCGGATCAGCGCGGAGGAGAAGTCCTTCCTCCAGCAGTACCTGGACGACGCGGGCGAGGGTGCGCTCGCGGCATGAGCGTGCCCGTGCAGAGTCTGCACTTCGCCGACGCGAGCGAGGCGGAGGATCTCGCCGCCTTCCTCGCCCGGCTGATCCACTACGACCGCGCCGCCGCCGTCCGCCTTCAGGCCGGCAGCGGCGCGCTCGCCGTTTTCGGACGTCCGCCCTCCTTCGAGGTGCTCGCGATCCGTACGGCACGGCTCGGCGGCCCGGTCGAGCTGGATGTGACCGTCTCCGCGGGTGAGCTTCTCGAGTCCCTGGGCGGTGAGTCGGGGGCGGAGTTCACCGTGCCCGCGCCGGTCACCGGACCGCCGTGGGCCGGTCTGCTGCCGCCGCGCGGTGGCTGGCGGGAGCTCTCCGGACTGCCCGAAGTGACCGCGATGCGCGGCGCGGTCGCTGCCGCGGTTGCCGAATTCCGCACCCGCGACGAGCAGTTGCCCGCCGAGCGCCGCACCCGCGCCGAGCGGGACCGGATCGGGCGCGAGATCTGGTCGCGCACCGTCGGCACCACCGGGCTGCCCCTGCGCGCCGTGCACGCGGCCCAGTCGCTCGGCTTTCTGCGACCGGGTGTCCCCGTGGCCCTGCTGTCCACGGGTGCGTGGCTCAGACTGCGTACGCCCTTCGGGTCGATCGCCGTACGCACGCATGGTCTCGGCGGACTGAGCGTCACGCCCACCCGGCACGGCTGACACCCGCGTCGAACGCGCCAGCGGGCTTGGGCCTGTCGTTCGGATCTTGCCGGGCTCGCGTGCCCTGGCACGCACTCCCCCGTAGCCCTTCGGGCACGGGAGGTGCCCCCACGCTGCGTTGTCGTCAGTCGCTGACGCTCCGCGTGGGCTCCTTCCTCCGCCTTGCGATCGCACGCACCAGTCCCGTTCACTGATCCGGCCTGATCCAAACGAGAGGCCCTAGTCCGCGGCGTTCACCATCGAGGCGGCGGCGTAGGTGAGGTAGTCCCACAGCTGCCGCTGGTGCGTCTCGGAGAGGCCGAGCTCGTCCACGGCCGTATGCATGTGCTTCAGCCAGGCGTCGTGCGCGGCCCGGTCGACGGTGAACGGCGCGTGCCGCATCCGCAGCCGCGGGTGGCCGCGGTTGTCGCTGTAAGTGCGGGGGCCGCCCCAGTACTGGATCAGGAACAGCGTGAGCCGCTCCTCGGCCGGGCCCAGATCCCCCTCCGGGTACATCGGCCGCAGCAGCGGGTCCTCGGCGACGCCCTTGTAGAACCGGTGGACGAGGCGCCTGAAGGTCTCCTCGCCGCCGATCTGCTCGTAGAACGTCTGCTCCTCAAGGGTGCCGCGCGGAATCTCAGTCACGCCTCCATGGTCTCAGACGCACCGGCCGAGTACGGAAGGCCTAGGACCATTCACGGTCGGGTGCTCGCCTGGGCGGCGGCCGGGCAGGAGAGTGGAGGCATGGGTACGGAGCTTGAACGGTTCGCCGAGCCCGCCGCCGAGGCGCGGCGCTCGCTGGTGCGGACGATCATGGCCGACGGCGGGCTGACCGATCCGGCCTGGCGGGCGGCGTTCGAGGACGTGCCGCGGCATCTGTTCGTGCCGTACTACTTCGTGAGCCGGGGACACGTCCCGAGCGACGGCCTCGGGAAGGGCGCGTACGAGCGGCTGTGGTGCGAGGACCCCGATCCTGGGCGGCGGGCCCGCTGGCTGCAGGGCGCGTATGACGACGGGCCGCTCGCAACGCGGGTCCGCGACGGCCGGCTGATCTCGTCCAGCAGCCAGCCCTCGCTGATGGCGCGGATGCTCGAAGAGCTGGAGGTACGCGACGGGCAGGCCGTCCTGGAGATCGGTGCGGGCACCGGATACAACGCGGCCCTGCTCGCCCACCGGCTCGGCGACGAGCTGGTGACGACCATCGACGTGGAACCGGAGATCACCGAGTCGGCGCGCTCGCACCTGGCGGGCGCCGGCTACCACCCGGCCGTGATCACCGGCGACGGCGCGCGCGGCTGTCCCGAGCGCGCGCCCTTCGACCGGATCATCGCGACCTGCACCCTGCCGTCCGTGCCCTTCGACTGGCTGCCGCAGTGCCGGCCGGGGGCGCGGATCCTGGCGCCGCTCTCCACCGGGCTGATCGCCCTGCGGGTGCGCGACGACAGCCACGGCCGCAGTGCGGAGGGGCGCTTTCTGCGGACGTCCGCGTACTTCGTGCCGCTGCGCGGCGGCGAGGCCGCACGAGAGGGGCACACCGGCGGGCTGCCGAGGCGCGCGATCGAGAACGAACTGTTCCGCTTTCTGCTGACGCTGACCGCGGGCAGCCTCGATCCGCACGAGGCGCTGTCGCTGTGGGAGCGCGAGCGGCGCCCGCAGCGGGACCGCTTCGGCGTCACCGTCAGCGGGTGCCACCAGTGGGCCTGGCTGGACGACCCCGAAGGGCCGTACGCCTGGCCTCTGGGGCCTCCCGCTAGCCGCGGCGGATCGTGATCGTCGTCCAGGCTCCGACATGGACCCGGTCGCCGTCGTTCAGCGGGATCGGGACATAGGGCTGGATCGGGTCCTCGGCGCCGTTGAGCGTGGTGCCGTTGGTGGAGTTCTGGTCGACGACCGCCCACGAGCCGTCGGGCTGCTGCACCAGCACCGCGTGCTGGTGCGAAACGCCCGGGTCCTCCGGCGGCACGGACAGATCGATGTCGGGGGACTCACCGGTGGAGTGCCGGCGGCGGCCGATGGCGATCTGGTTGCCGACGAGCGGGAGCTGCTGCTCGGGGGAGTACGCGGGCAGGTTGAGGCCGGTCGCGTCCGGGCCGCTGCGCTGCATCATCGCCAAGAAGTACTCACGGTCGGGCGCGATGACGGCGGTCCAGCCCGCGGGGGCCTGGTACTGGCCCTGCGGCGGACCCTGCTGCTGCCCGTACTGCGGCGGCATCGGCTGCTGCTGGAACGGCTGCTGCGGCTGAGGCGCGTGGGGCTGCTGCGGTGCCTGCGTCTGCGAGGGCGGCGACAGCATCCAGTCGTCCCCGCCGCCCGTCTGCTGGGGCTGCGGCGGCGCGGGCTGCTGATACGCGGGCGGCGGGGGCGGACCCGGCTGCTGCTGGAACGGCGGAGGCGGCGGCCCCTGCTGCTGGAAGCCCTGGGGAGGCAGCTGCTGCGCCGACGGCTCGTTGACCAGCGGCTCGGCGGGCCGGTTCATCTGCGAGGGCCGCGAGCTCTGGTAGTCGTACGGATCGTGCTGCTGGTGCTGCGGATTCGGGGGCGGCGGTGGCGGCGCGGGCGCCGGCTGCGCCTGGAAGCCCGGCGGGAGGTTCAGCCCGCCGACCGGCTGCGGGGGCGGAGCCAGCGGGGTGTACGACGTCGCCGTGTGCGTGAGGAAGTTGTACCTGCACTCCTCGCAGAACGGGGCCATGGCCTCGCGCGGGGTGCGGCACTGCGGGCAGAGCTCGGCCTGGGCGGTGGCGTTCGGGTCGCCGAGGCCGGCGCCGGGGTAGCCGTAGGCCGGTGGCGGGGGAGGCGGCGGAACGGCACCCGCGGGAGCGCCAGGACCGGCCATGCGGTGGCCACAGACCTCGCACCAGTCGTCGGAACCCGACTGGTGTCCGTTCGGGCAGGTCGGCATGTCGGCGCTTCCCCCTCTCCTCGTCCGGCCCCGGGGGCCGTGTCACATCAGTAATGCGGGTGCTTCTGGCTGGCTACTTCTTCACACGAACCGTCTTGGTGGAGCGCGTTTCGAGGGTCATCTCGTCCGCCTCCGCGACCTTCGCCTTCAGTCGCACAGTACCCGTCGCCGCATCGACGACGTCCACCACCTTCGAAAGCAGTTTCGCAGTGTCCTCGTTACCCGAGTCGGCCGCGAGCTGCACCGCACGTCCGAGCTTCGCGGTCGCGCCGTCGATATCGCCCGACTTGCGGGCATCCAGGCCCTGCTGGATCACCTGTGCCAGTTCGGCCTGGCCCGTGTAGTGCGCGACCTGGGGGTTGATCGAGGTGGATGCGGCCATGTCGTCCGTCCACACCGCTCGTACAAGACCCTGCGACAGCACCTGCGGAGCGCCGCCGTCCGTCGCCGGAATGATCAGCGAGACGCGGGCCGCCAGCATCTCCTGGCCGATCCCTGCCTCCGGCACCTGCACACATACGTGGTAATCGCGGGACTCGTCGCCCCAGGAGCCGGTGGGATAGTCCCCGGCCCGCGGCCCGGCCTCGGTGCGCCGCCCGGTCAACTCCTCGACCGTCGGCGCCACTTGCTTGATGAACTTGATCTCCACGCCGACGGGCGTCCACAGCCGCAGCGCGACGTCCGCGACCTCCTTGCCCATCGCGTTCTCCATCATGCTCGTGAAGTCCGCGGCCAGCTCGGCAGGGTTCGCGACGATGTCCGCCGTGCCGAGCAGCGCGGAGGCGATACCGGTGACCTCCTTGACCTCCCAGTCGGTTCCCACACCGCGGGCGTCGCAGGTGAAGCGGCCGGCGACGGCTTCGAGCGCGGCCCGCAGATCCTCCGGCGACTCGTGCTCGTTACGGCCGTCGGTGAGCAGGATGCCGTGCCGGATCTCGACATCGGAGGTGGCGAGCAGCCGGTCGGCCAGCCGCAGCCAGGTGCCGATCGCGGTGCCGCCGCCCGCGGTGAGCCGCCGCAGGGAGTCCTTGGCCTGGGCGCGGGTCGCCGGATCGGCGACTGCGAGCTTGCCTCCGCCCGGGAAGACCTCGGTCGCGAGGTGCGTGCCCGCGACCACCGCGAAGGCGACACCGTCGCGGAGGGTGTCGATGGCGGCGGCCGTGGCATCACGGGCGTTGCGCATCTTGGTCGGCGGGTAGTCCATCGAGCCGGAACAGTCGACCATGATCACTACGGCCGCGCTCGGCGCCTGCCCCGGTATGGCGGAGGGGGAGGGCGAAGCGCCCGTGAGTGGTGCCCCGCCGCTGGTGCCGCCGCCGGTGGAGGTGACGGTGACGATCGCGTTCACTTCGCGGCCGCCCTCGGGCAGGTATTCGTTCTGGTACACGTCGACCGAGAACTGCGGCACCTGGGACTTGGAGAAAACGGCCATCTGAATCGGCTCCTTGAGGCTCCGCTCGGGCAGAGTTGGTCAGTTGGTCTTTGGTCACTCGGTGACGTGGTCAGCGAGAAACGGCACGAAGGTCGGCAAGGGGTAGCTCGGCGGACAAGCGGACAAAGGGGGCTCAAGCCTTGTTGTAGGCCGATCCTGCCCCTTGCTGCGGCACGGCGAACGGCAGGACGGCCACTGTTACGTTGTCGTGGCCCCCGCCGTCGAGGGCATGACCGACCAGAACCTGCGCACTGTGCAGCGGCCTGCCCGCGGCATCAGCAGGGATCGCCCTGGCGATGTCCTCGGCGCCCTCCGCGTAGTTCCACAGGCCGTCCGTGCAGACCACGACCACACCGGAACGGTCCGGCTTGAAGGACGCGGTGTGCGGCTCCAGTTCATACGCATCGGCTCCCAGCCAGCCCGTGATGGCGTGGGCGCGCTCGTCGGCGTACGCCTCGGCCTCGCTCATCAGGCCCGCCGCCACCATCTGAGCGGCCCAGGAGTCGTCCTCGGTGAGCCGGGCCGGCGGGCCGCTGCGGTCGTCGGGCACCCAGTACGCCCGGCTGTCGCCGACCCAGCCGACGACCAGCAGACCGCCTGCCGCGACCGCGCCGACGATCGTGCACGCCGGCGCGTTCTGACGGCGGTGCGGGTCGTGCTCCATCGCCTCGCCCTGACCCGGGTCGGCGGCAAGGGAGTTGACCGCGTCCGCGGCCGCGACGATCGCCTCGTGCATGGCCTGCTGGGGGTGCGTGCCGCGCGGCAGGGTCTCGAGCAGCAGCTCGTTGGCGGCGCTCGCGGCGGCCTCGGACGCCTCGTCGGGGCGGGTCGCCGACGACACCCCGTCGCAGACGATCGCGACGACGGCCGGTGAGCCGTCGGGCAACGCCGTGGAGGAGACCGCGAACGAGTCCTCGTTGCGGTGGTGGCGCAGTCCGCGGTCGCTGACCGCGGCGACCGAGCCGAGCTCACGCTCCATGTGGTCGCGCTCGCGGGGCTGGGCGTGGCCGCAGTTCTCGCAGTAGCCGTCGGTGTCGACATGCCCGGCGCGGCAGGCCACGCAGAGCTTGGTGCCCGCCGGGGGAGTGGGGTCGACGGCGCGCGGGTCGGCGGCGACGGCCGGTGCCGCCTCGGGGGCGGGCAGCTCGAAGTCGCCGCCCGGCGAGACACTCGGCGAGACGCTGGGCGAGGTGGCTTGGACGGGGACAGCGGCAGGGGCGGGGACGGCCGGGGCGCCGGGCGACGCGTCCGGCGACGCCTCATGGCCTGCCCGGTGGTCGAACCGTACGGCCGGCGGAGCGGAGAGCCGCCCGCCGCCCGAGTCCCTGCCCCGCAGATCGCCGGGCTGTTGCGTGGGCGCCGAGGTGCCCGAGCTGTCCGTCCCGGTCGACGCCGGCCACTGGACCCCCGTACCGATGGCGATGGTGGGGCGGTCGTCCGGCTGCGCGGGCACGGCCGAGAGGTCGTGTCCGCACGCACCGCAGAAGAGGTCACCCGTCTCCAGCGGCTCCGCGCAACTTGGGCAGGTCGACCCGGCGGCCGGCTGGTGCATCTGCGATGCCATCAATCACACCCACGTCCGGGGGCGGAAGCGGTTCGCCCGCTCCACCAGGTCGATCCGCTCCTCGCCGCGCTGGGCGAGCCGGGCGAGCACCCGGTAGGAGCGTTCCAGTCCGAAGCGCAGGCCGCGCTCGTCCAGTTCGCTGCCGAGCAGCACGGTCGGCGTGCTGTGCGCCGGTGCGTGCAGTGCATGCGGTGCTTGCGGTGCGTTCTGTACGGACGGTGGGGCTCCGGGACTACCGGAGAGTACCCAGTCGAGAGCCGTACCGAGTACTTCTGTCGACAACTGTTCGCGGCGTACCGCATCCAGACCGAAGTCCTTCAGGGCGTCCACCTGCGCCGCGGCCGCCGACAGGTCGTCGATGAGCGGGTCGTGCACGGCGCGTCGCCGCAGCCTCGCCCGTACGGCGGCCACGCGAGCCGCGGTGTAGTGGATCGACGCCTCCGGCACCGACTCCAGAGTGCGTACGGCTCCGGCCCGGTCGCCCGCCGCGAGCTGCACCCGCGCCAGGCCGAAGGCGGCGCTGACATAGCTCGGGTCGGTCGTCCAGACCAGGCGGTAGTACTCCGCGGCGTTGTCGAGCTGGCCGAGCACCTCGGCGCAGACGCCCAGCGCCAGCTTGGGCGCGGGCTCGCCGGGGAACGCGTCGTAGATCGCGTCGAAGGAGAGCGCCGCGACCTCGTTCTCCCCAGTCACCAGAGAGGTGAGGCCGCGGTACCAGACGACCCGCCAGTCGTCGGGGTGCTGGCTCTCCAGGGTCGCGAGCGCCCTGGTCGCTGAGTCGAGTTCGCGCATCTCCAGGCGGGCGCGCAGCTCTCGCAGCCGGGTCTCCGGGGAGGCCGCGGCCGCGGAGTGGAGCGCGGCGATCAGCTCGGCGGGCGCGGAGGCCATCAGACCGGCCAGGAAACCGGCGTTGGGGTCGTTCGGATCGACCCGCGGCACGGGCAGGGCGAGCGAGGTCGCGCGGGTGTCGAGCGCGGCGAGGTGCGGCGCGAGGGCGTGTGTACCGGCGGCTCCGCCGCCCGCGTACCCGGCGCCCGGTGCGGGCACCGCGCCCGCGTTCCCGGCTCCGCCGGTCCCATACCCGGCGCCTCCGGCGCCCAGTTGGGCCGGACCCCCGCCCACACGCGCACCGGGCACCAGAGCGCCGCCCGCGTTCCCGGCTCCGCCGTGCCCGTATCCGGCACCTCCGGCGCCCAGGGGATGGGCCACCGGACCCGAGCCGTTCGCCACCGGCCCGCCCAGGGCGGCCGAACCGGTACCCACCGAACCGGTACCCACCGAACCGGTGCCCACCGAGCCGTTCGCCACGACCACCGGCCGCCTGCCACGTCCCCGTCCCGCGGCCGCCGCCGTACGCCCGCCCAGCTGCGACACGTCCCCGGTCAGCTCTGCGAACAACTGCGTGTCCGTGACCCGCAGTTCAGGACCGAACAGAGTCGACAGCGAAGGCCTCGGGCGGCCCGTCTGGATCGCGACGACCTCCCTCAGCACCCCCGTCAGCTGCTCCGCCATCTCCTGTGCCGAGGCGAACCGGCGCGCCGGGTCCGGGTCCGTCGCCCGCACCAGCAGCCGGTAGAAGGACTCGTAGGTCTGGAAGACCTTGATGTTCTCCGGGTCCGGCAGGGAGTCCACGAACACATTCGTGTAGCCCTGGAAGTCGAAGGTCAGCACGGCCAGCGTGCGCGCGACGGTGTACAGGTCGGACGCGACCGAAGGGCCGACCTCGGCGACCTCCGGGGCCTGGTAGCCGACCGTGCCGTAGATCGCGGACTCGTCGTCGTCCATCCTGCGGACCGCGCCCATGTCGATGAGCTTGAGCTGGTCCTGCTGCTGGATGGCGTTGTCGACCTTGAAGTCGCAGTACAGCAGGTTCCGGCTGTGCAGATGACCGAGCGCCTCCAGCGCCTCGATGCCGTACGCGCACGCCTGCTCGACGGGCAGCGGGTCCCGCTTGCCGCCCGTGTCGCGCCGCTCGTTGGCGATCTCCTTCAGCGACTTGCCGCCGACGTACTCCATGACGATGTAGCCGTCGAGGGAGCCGGTGCGCTGGTCGAGATGTTCCACGAAATTGTAGATGCGGACGATGTTGGAGTGCTCGATCTCCGCGAGGAAGCGGCGCTCCGAGATGGCCGCGGCCATGGCGTCCTGGTCGCCCGTGTCAAGGAGGCCCTTGAGGACCACCCACCGGTCGGAGACCGCGCGGTCGACGGCCAGATAGACCCAACCCAGGCCGCCGTGGGCAAGGCAGCCCACCACTTCGTACTGCCCGTGCACGATGTCGCCATCGGCGAGCTTGGGCACGAACGAATACGGGTGGCCGCACTTGGTGCAGAAACCCTCCGTACGCCCGGGACGCTCCCCGCGCGAACGGCCCACCGGCGCCCCGCAGTCGGAGCGCGAGCAGAACCGCTTGCGCTCGGGGACCTCAGGGTTCTCCATCACCGCCGTACGCGGCTCCGGGCGCGGCACGTCCGGCACCGAGACCAGGCCCGCGCCAAGACGGTTGCGGCCCGACGCGCCCGTGGAGGTGCCGGAGCTGCGCACCGAGACAGAGCGCGACGAGGTGCTGCTCCCGGTCAGCGAGCGCGAAAGCCGCCCGGAGACGGAACGCCGCGAGGTCGACGAGCGCGCGGAGGCCCGCGAGGAGCGTGAACTGCTGCGCGCGGAGCCGGAGTCCCGGCCGCCGCCGGTGATGCCGGTGGGCTGCGAGGACACCATGCCGTTCGACGAGACGACGGGCGCGAGCCCGCAGGTGTCGCAGTACAGTTCACCGCCTCCCATGTCCTCGTAACTGCCCTCGCAGCCGGGGCGCTGGCACTTCTTGTTCTCGCTCATGAGTCCCCCCTGCGGTCCTCGGGCCCGGCCGGTCCTGCCTGGCGCGGGACCAGTACTTCGGCGGCGGCCTGCTGATAGCGCAGCACCGCCTGTTCGGCGACGCGCAGATCGCACGGCGCGCTCCACAGCATCCGGCGGGCCGCGTCGTACCGCTCGATCAGCAGCGGGTCCTCCGCCATGCCGTGCCGGGCCACCTTCGCCTTGTACGCGTCCAGGCGGCCGCGCAGCTCCGCGCGGACCGCGAGCGGCGCGGTCACGGCCGTCAACGACTCACGGGCACGCAGCAGTTCGTCCTCCGCCTCGCGCTCCAGGGTTTCGAGCAGCGGCGAGAGCCGGTGCCACTGGGAGTGCCTGCGGTATTCGGCGGCGGTGGCGAGCCGCTCCTGGAGCGCGGTCGACGGGCCGCTGACCGCGGGCACCTCGGATGCCGCGATCTTCGCCAGCACCTCGCCGCGCGCGGACCTGGCCTCGGTCAGCGTCCGGTCGGCGCGCGAGAGTACGTCGCGCAGCCGGAGCAGCCGCTCCTCGGAGTCCTGCCGGACCTGGAGCACCGCCTCGATCTCGCGGCGGATGTCCTCAAGGGCTCTCGCCGCCCGGTCGTAGCGGTCGGTGTCGGGCCGTCCGCCGCCCGGGGCCGAACTGCCGGGCGCGGGCCGCCAGAAGGCGAGCGGGTCGGAGATCACCTGGGCGCGCAGCGTGGTCAGTTCATGGGTGATCGACTCCAGCTCGTCCCCCGCCGGGTGCTCTCCGGGACGTACGCCGACGGAGTGTGCGAGTGAGCGGGTGCGCTGCAGTTCGGCGGAGAGCAGATCGATCCGGGCGGGCAGCGCGGACCACACCGAGTCGGCCGTGACCACCATGTCCAGCGAGCTCGCATACAGATCGTTCATCCGGGCGACCAGCTCTTCGAGCGTGAACTGCTCGGAGAGCTTGGCGGGTCCGGTGATGGACGGCGCGGTGTGGGCGGCAGTGCTGGCGACCGTGACGCTGCGGCCGCGAAGCCTGTCGGTCAGCTCCATCAGGTCCTCACGGCTGGGCCAGCGCCTGCGGGCGCGCAGCTCACGGGTGTCGTTCAGAGCGGCGCTGTACGCGTCGAAGTACCCCCAGAGCAGCGTGATCGCCTGCTCGGCGGAGGCCCAGCGGTCCTTGGTGACGCCGGTCAGCTCGGCGCCTTCGAGGAGCCGGCGGCCCGCATGGTCCTGAAGGGCGAGGAGCGACGTCTCGATCGCTTCGTGCTCGGCGCCGAGGCGCGCCAGCGCACGGTCCACCTCGTCCCGGTCCATCACCGGTCCTGGGGGTCCCCCCGCGAAGCTGGGGGAGGGTCCCGCCGCGCCCATCGATCACCTCTCCGCTCTTCCTTGCAGGACTAGGGCCTGTCGTTCTTGTTCAGCCGGTGCGGTACTTCGGCGCGGGCGGCCCGGTTATCCCGGGCAGGTCCGCCACCAGCCATTTGTTGTACGCCTCCGTCCAGGGGCCCTTGCGGTAGTCGTCGAGCACGCTGTTGACGCGGCGTACCAGATCGTCGTTGCCGAGCTTGGTGGCGACGCCGTAGAACTCGGTCGTGAAGGGCTTGCCGCCCTTCAGCTCGACCGCGGGGTCCTGGGCGGCCTGGCCCGCCGCGAGGGCGGCGTCCGTGACGACGGCGTCGACGAGGCCCATTTGGAGCCGCACCAGGCAGTCGAGCTGGTTGGGCACGGTGAGCTGGTCCTCGTCCGATGCCTGCCCGTCGTGCGTGTCCTTGAACGTCGCCCCGAATGAGTTCTTCTCCAGGGCCTCGTACGCCGTGGAGCCCTCGGCCGAGCACACCTTCTTGCCGGACAGGGACTTGTCGTAACCCGTGATGGACGACCCCTTGGGGGCGAGCACCTGCTGGCCGGTCTGGAAGTACGCCGTGGAGAACGCGACCTGCTTGATCCGGGCGCAGTTGATCGTCATCGTACGGACGACGATGTCCACCGTGCCGTTGTTCAGCGCGGGAATGCGCTGGTTGGTCGGTATGGCGCGGAAGATGATGGCGTCGGGCCTGCCGAGGATGTCCGTGGCGATGGCCCGGGCGAGATCGATGTCGAAGCCTTCGAGGCCGCCACTGGCGGGATTGCGGTAGCCCCAGCGGTAGCTGTTCTGGTCGACGCCGACGATCAGCTTGCCGCGCTTCACAATCGCGTTGATGGCCGGTCCGCCGGCCGTCGACGACGGCAGCGAGGCCTCGGGGGTGGAGCAGTCGGCCTTGGCGGGCACGATGGAGGCCACACCCTGCGTGGCAGGGCCCGCCTCGCGCACGTCCGTGCCCCGGGAGAGCGGCAGCAGTGTGACGGCGGCGGTCAGGGCACATGCGGCGGCCATCCCCGCGACGCCCTCCCAGCCGCGGATCCTGCTCCTCGCGTCCTTCATCGCGCCCCCTCTCACCGGTACTCCGAAAGCCTGCGGTTGATGCCGACCACGGCTCCGGCCGCGCCGAGAACGGCCAGCGCGGCGGCGCCGATCGGCAGCCCGTCCAGCGCGCCGCGCCCGGACTTCGCGGACGCCGTGAACTCCCGCTGCTCATGGTCGATCGCCCGGCGCAGGGCCGCGTCCACCGTGTCGAACGACTGGCCCGTCGAGACCTTCGGGCCGATGATCTGCTGCAGCGCGCTGTCGTAGTCACCGCCGTTGTCGGTGTCACGCGCCTTCTTGTGGCGGGTGCGCCACTCGGTGACGGCACTGGTGGCGTCCGCGACGGGATCGCGGCCGTCGGAGTCGTCGGCCAGGTCCTTGGCCCACTTCAGCGTGACACCGACGGCGTTCATGCGGTTCGTGTAATTGAATTCGTACTGGTCGTTCTTGCCGTCCGGGGTGAGGACCGCGCCTCGGGATACGACTGCCAGATTCTCGTTCGCGCGGGCCTGCAGCGCCTGTACCCGGGAGCTGTTGAGAGCCTTCAGGGACTCCTCGCCGCGCTCCATGGCGTCGTTGAGTTCGGCGCGGGCCACCGAGTGTCCCACGATCAGCCAGAGGATGACGACCGTCGACGCGGCCGTGGCGGCGAGCAGCCCGTGGTTGAACATCCGGTTCGTACGCCGGTAGTTGCGCCGCTGCGCCCACACGAGCGCGCCGAGCGCCACCACGCCCAGACCGAGCGAGACGAACGGCCAGCCGCGTGCCTGGTCGTTGTCCTCGGCCAGCCGCTTCGTCTCCGCCTTGTAGAGCTTGTCGGCCGCGGGCAGCAGCTCGTTCGACATTTTCAGGTTGGCGTAGCGCAGATAGGCGCCGCCGAGCGGCAGGCCCTGCCGGTTGTTGGCGCGGGCGCGCTCGATCAGGCCCGTGTAGCGGGGCAGCTGCTCGTTCAGCGTGGCGATCTGGCGACCCGACTCGGTCGAACTGTCGGTGTTCGCCGCGGCGTTGACCAGCAGCCGCGACGCGGCCGTGATGTCCTTTTCGTACCGCTCATGGATCGCGCGCGGCTCTTCGGCGCCCGCGAGGAAGCCATTGGCGGCCGCGGCGTCCGCGTCGGCCAGCGAGCGGTGGATGGACGCGGCGTCCGCGCTCAGCGGCTGACTGCGGCTCACCACATCGTCGGCGGCGGCGGCGCGGTCGGCGATCTCGAACGCGGTCACCACGCCGAACGCCACCACCAGCGCGGCCAGTACGGCCCCGATGATCTGCAGCCGCCCGGGCTCGGTCGTCGCCGCCGCGCGCAGCCGTTCCTTGCCCACGGCCCAGGCGCCGCGGTGCGCGGGCGGCTGGACGGATGGCTGGACGGATGGCTGGACCGGCGGCTGTGCGGGCGCATGCGCCGGAGCCGACTGGGGCGCGGTGCGCACATTCGGCGGGTATGTCACGTGACCTCCCCCTCGGTCCCTGACGTCGGCCCGCCCCCCGGCGGGTCGGGAGACTGCTCCCGGCCAGCAGTATGGCCGCAGTGACCGACATTCACAGCAGGATTGACTGGATCTTGTTCCTATCGCAGCAATCCACGATCCTGCCAGACCGATCTCCCCACCATGAATACGCCCCCGGGCCTTGATCGGTTCCCGTCGCACGGGGTGGACGGGGGTGCCGGACGGGCTTGATCTCAAGTCCGTCCGGCACCGAGGGCCGTCCGGCGCCCGTCACCGCGCTATGCGTAGTACGCGCGCAGCCGGGCGCGGGCCTCCGGCGGCGCCCCCACATGGTCGAGCCCCAGCAGGGCAGCGCCCAGCACCGGCGGTGCCGTCACGACGTCGATGACCGCCTTCGGCGCCTTGGCCGCCAGCAATGTGCCGATGTGCTCGTCCAGTTCGGGGTGCCGGGCCGCCAGCACACTGCCGCCCAGCAGTACCGGCACCTCCTCGTCCAGCAGATCGAGCCGGGCCAGCGCCACCGTGGACAGCGCGACGACCTCCTCCGCCAGCCGGTGCACCAGCGAGCGCGCCACCGGGTCGCCCTCCGCGCTGGTGTTGAAGAGGACGGGCGTCAGCTCGTGTTTGCGTCCCGAGGGGATGTGCTCCAGGTGCAGTGCCTCTATCAACGCGTACATCGAGTCGAGGCCGAAGTGCGCGGGCAGCGTACGGGCCAGGGCCGTCGGCTCGCCGCGCCCGTCCTCCGCCCGGGCCGCGAACCACAGCGCCTCCTCCGCGAGGCCCGCGCCGCCTCCCCAGTCCCCGGAGATCTTGCCGATCGCCGGGAAGCGGGCGGTGCGGCCGTCCGGCAGCATGCCGACGCAGTTGATGCCCGCGCCGCACACCACCGCGACACCGCGCGGCTCGTCGACACCGGCGCGCAGGATCGCGAAGGTGTCGTTGCGGACCTCGGTCGTACGTCCCCAGCCGCGCCGCTGCACGGCATCCGCCAACTCCCGTTCCTCCACCGGCAGATCGGCGTTGGCCAGGCAGGCCGAGACATGCGCGACGCCCGTCACCCCCGCTTCGGCCAGCGCCCGGCCGACCGGCTCGGCGAGGGCGTCGATCGCCGCCTCGACGCCCACCCGGGGCGGCTGGAAGCCGCCGCCGCGCGCGGCGGCGAGCACGGCGCCGTCCGCACCGATCACGGCCACGTCGGTCTTGCTGTTGCCCGCGTCGATGGCGAGCACGCTCGCCTCTGCCGGGCGAGGTGCGTTCAGGCCCACGCGAGGTGCTCCTGGTTGTGCGCGATCAGCTTGTCGGTGAGCGCGTCGGCGTACTCGTACTGGCCGATCAGGGGATGGGAGAGCAGCGCCTTGAAGACACGGTCGCGGCCGCCGCGCAGTGCGGCCTCGAGCGCCAGGTCCTCGTACGCCGTGACATGGGTGATCAGCCCGGCGTACAGCGGGTCGAGCTCGGGCACGGGCAGCGGCGTCGCGCCCTGCGCGCCGATGGCGGCCTGCACCTCGATCACGGCGTCGTCCGGGAGGAACGGCAGAGTGCCGTTGTTGACGGTGTTCACCACCTGGTACGGGTTGCCGCCCCCGCCCAGGAGGGAGGCCGCGAGGTCCACGGCCGCCTCCGAGTAGAAGGCGCCGCCGCGCTTGGCGAGCAGCTCGGGCTTGGTGTCGAGCGCGGGGTCGCCGTACATCGTGAGCAGCTGCTTCTCCATCTCCGCGACCTCGGCGGCCCGCGAAGGCTTGGTCTTCAGCTCCCGTACGACCTCGTCGTGCGCGTAGAAGTAGCGCAGGTAGTACGAGGGGACGACTCCGAGCCGGTCGAGCACCGCCCGCGGCAGACGCAGATCGCCGGCGATCGCGTCACTGTGCTTGGCCAGCAGCTTCGGAAGTACGTCCTCACCCTCCGGGCCGCCGAGCCGCACACCCGTCTCCCACGTCAGGTGGTTGAGGCCCACATGGTTCAAGTGAACATCGGCGGGGGTGACTTCGAGGAGGGCCGCGAACTTGCGCTGGAAGCCGATGGCGACATTGCACAGGCCGACGGCCTTGTGACCGGCCTGCAGCAGCGCCCTGGTCACGATGCCCACCGGGTTGGTGAAGTCGATGATCCAGGCGTTGGGGTTGGCACGCCGCACCCGCTCGGCGATGTCGAGAACAACCGGGACCGTGCGCAGCGCCTTCGCGAGGCCGCCCGCGCCCGTCGTCTCCTGGCCGATGCAGCCGCACTCCAGCGGCCAGGTCTCGTCCTGGTTGCGGGCGGCCTGCCCGCCCACGCGCAGCTGGAGCAGTACCGCGTCGGCGTCCGCGACGCCCGCGTCGACGTCGGAGGTGGTGACGATCTTCCCGTCGTGGCCCTGCTTGGCGAAGATCCGCCGCGCCAGGCCACCGACGAGCTCCAGCCGGTCGGCCGCAGGATCGATGAGCACCAGTTCACTGATCGGGAGGGTGTCCCTCAGCCGGGCGAAGCCGTCGATCAACTCAGGGGTATAGGTGGATCCGCCACCCACGACTGCGAGCTTCATGTGTCTCTAGCCCTTCACTCCGGTCAGTGTGACGCCCTCGACGAATGCCTTCTGGGCAAAGAAGAAGACGAGGATCACGGGGGCCATGACCAGGACGGTCGCGGCCATGGTCAGATTCCAGTCGGTGTGGTGCGCGCCCTTGAACGACTCCAGGCCGTAACTCAGCGTCCAGGCCGCCGGGTTCTCCGAGGCGTAGATCTGCGGGCCGAAGTAGTCGTTCCAGGCGTAGAAGAACTGGAAGAGCGCTACGGCGGCGATGCCCGGCTTGGCCATCGGCAGCACCACCTTGAGCAGGGTGCGGAATTCGCTGCAGCCGTCGACCTTCGCCGCGTCCAGATACTCATTGGGGATGGTGAGCAGGAACTGGCGCAACAGGAAGATCGAGAACGCGTCGCCGAACGCCATCGGGATGATCAGCGGCCACAGCGTGCCGGCCAGATCGAGCTGCTTCGCCCAGAACAGGTACATCGGAATGATGACCACCTGGGGCGGCAGCATCATCATCGAGATGACGAGCATCAGCGCGAGCCGCTGACCTCGGAAACGGAACTTGGCGAGGGCGTACGCCACCGGGATCGAGGACACCACCGTGAGGACGGTGCCGAGGCCCGCGTACAGCAGGGTGTTCCGCCACCAGGTCAGAAAGCCCGGAGTGTCCAGCACCCGGCGGTAGTTGTCCCACTCCCAGGTCTTGGGAACGAGATCGCGGGTCAGGGCTTGCTGGTCGCTCATCAGCGAGGTGAGGACGACGAAGACGATCGGCAGCACGAAGAACAGGGCTGCGGCGATGCCGAGCGAGTGCACGGCGATCCAGTGCAGCAGCGTCTTGCGGCGCGCGGTCCGTTCGGCGTCGGCGACTAGGCTTGCCGGTGAGGCGGGCTTGTCGAGGATCTGGGTCATGTGGTCAGTCACCCACCTGGACGAGGCCGCCGCGCCTGCGCATCAGGAACGCGGTGAAGACCATGGAGAGCACGAACAGGACGAGCGCGATGACGGCCGCGGCGCCGTAGTCGAAGCGCTGGAAGCCGAGGTTGTAGACGAGCTGCGGCAGCGTCAGTGTCGACTTCTCGGGGTAGCCGGGCTCGAACTGCTGCCCGCTGCCCCCGATGATGCCGGAGGCGACCTTTCCGGCCACCAGCGGCTGTGTGTAGTACTGCATCGTCTGGATCACACCCGTGACCACTGCGAACATCACGATCGGCGAGATGTTCGGCAGAGTGACGAAGCGGAAGCGCTGCCAGGCCGAGGCCCCGTCCAGCTCCGCCGCCTCGTACTGCTCCTTGGGTACGTCCAGCAGCGCCGCCATGAAGATCACCATCAGGTCGCCGATGCCCCACAGCGCGAGCGCGGTGAGCGCGGGCTTGGACCAGCTGGGGTCGGTGAACCAGCCCGGGGTCGGAAGGCCGATCGCGTCGAGGATCGAATTGACGGGTCCCGTACCGGGGTTGAGAAGGAAGACGAAGGCGAGCGTCGCCGCGACCGGCGGGGCCAGATACGGCAGATAGAACAGGGTCCTGAAAACCCCGGCGCCCGTCTTGATCTTGGTGATGAGCAGTCCGATGCCGAGGCCGAAGACGACCCGGCAGGTGACCATCACCAGCACCAGCCACAGCGTGTTGCGCAGCGCCGGCCAGAACATCGGGTACTCGCTGAAGACGTACGTCCAGTTGTCCAGGCCGTTGAAGACAGGGGGCCTGAAGCCGTCGTACTTCATGAACGAGAAGTACACGGTCGAGATCAGCGGGTACGCGAAGAAGACGCTGAAGCCGATCAGCCAGGGTGACATGAAGGCGGCGGTACGAAGCGCCGAGCGCCGGCGCTTCGACCGCAGAGTGTGCGTAGTCACTGTCTTTCTTCTCTGCTACTTCTGCTTCGCGATGTCGGTGTCGATCTGCTTGGCCGTCTTCTCCAGACCGGCCTTCAGGTCCTGTGCCTTCCCGGACTCGTACTGGTAGCCGAAGTCCTGGAAGGTGATCTGGTACGCGCCGCCGTCGACGTTGGCGGGCGTGGTGTTCGACTTCGGGTGCTGCGCGATGTCGATGAAGGTCTTGAACCCCGGGTCGATCTTCAAGTTCGGCGACTTGAGCGCTTCGATCGTGGAAGGCACGTTGTGGATGCCGTTGGCGAAGGCCACCACCGCCTCGGTGTCCGTGGTCATGTACTTCACCAGCTCCCACGCGGCGTTCTGCTTCTTGCTGGTGGAGGCGATGCCCATGATCGTGCCGGAGAGGTAGCCCTTGCCGTAGTCGGCGACCTGGTCGTCCGCGACGGGCAGCGGCGCGGTGCCGATCTCGAACTTCACCTTGGCGTCCTTGGCCATGCCGAGCCGCCACTCGCCGTCCAGCTGCATGGCGACCTGACCGGTCTGGAAGGGGTGCTTGGCACCCCACTCGTCACCGAAGGTGTTGCGGTACTTCTCCAGCTTGGTGAAGCCGCCCAGCTTCTCGACCAGGCCCTTCTGGAAGGTCAGCACCTTCGAGAACGCCGGGTCCTTGGCGATGTTGGACTTGCCGTCCGCGCCGAAGTACGTGGGGCCCCACTGCGAGGCATAGTGCATCGGGGTCGTCTCGTAGCCGTGGTAGTTCGGCATGAAGCCGAGCTGCTCGTAGCTGTCGCCCTTGGTCTTGGTCAGCTTCTCGGCGACCTTCGCGAACTCGCTCCAGGTCTTGGGCGGGGCGGTGATCCCGGCGGCCTTGAACGCGTCCTTGTTGTAGTAGAGGCCGTACGCGTCATTGAGCAGTGGCAGCGAGCACTGGTTGCCCCCGTACTGGGTGTAGTCGAGGAGCGTCTTGTGGAAGACCTTGGACGCGTCGATCTTCGACTTCTCGAGGAAGGGCTTGAGGTCGACGAAGGCACCAGAGGTACAGAACTTGCCCACGCTGTCGGTGGTGAACGAGCTGACGACGTCGGGCGCGTTCGAACCACCGGCCCGCAGCGCCTGGTTGATCTTGTCGTCGGTCATATTGCCGACGATCTTGACCTTGATGTTGCTGTGTGTCTTCTCGAAGCGGGCGACGTTCTCCTGGATCGCCTTGACCTCGCTCGGAGCGCTCCAGCCATGCCAGAAGGTGATGGTCGTCTTCGCGTTCGGATCGTCGTTGGCCGCGCTGTCGCTCGAGCCCGTACAAGCCGAGGCGAACAGGGATATCGCGGCGGTCGCGGCGAGCGCGGCGGCCGTCTTCCGGGTGCGTGTGGACATGGCGGAGTCTCCCTGTGGCGGTCGGGGGTAGCTGCGGGCTGTTTCGGGCTTCCAGCGGGGGTGTCAGCGAGCGGTGTCGAAGATTTCGTCGCGCGTGGTGGCCAGGGCGCTCTCCAGCGCCCCACGCAGGACCGGGTGTTCTTGTACGGAGCCGAGTACGAGACGGGGCCGGGGGGCGGCCAGTTCGGTGAGTTCCGCCTGCACGCGTTCGCGCAGCGGCTCCCCGCCGGCGGCGATCACATCGCCGGAGAGGACGACGAGTTCGGGGTCGAGCACGGCGACCATGGAGGCCAGACCGGTCGCGAGCCCGGTCGCGTAGGCGTCGAGCAGCTTGCGGTACGGCCCCGAGTCGGCCTCGGTCGCCCGGGCGACGAGCCCGGAGGCGACCTCGGCGTGCGGGCCGTGCCCGACGCCGTCGATCCCCAGCTCGCGGGCCAGCCGGGGGATCGCCTGGGCGCCGGCCAGTTCCTGGAAGCCGCCGCTGTTGGCCTTGGTCACCTGCCGCACCAGCGGCGTACCGGGCACCGGCAGAAAGCCGACCTCCCCGGCGCCGCCGGTGAAGCCCCGGTGCAGCCGGCCGCCGATGACGACGGCGGCGCCGAGGCCCTCCTGGTTCCACAGCAGCACGAAGTTCTCGTGCCCGTGCGCGGCGCCCAGCCGCTGCTCGGCGACCGCGACCAGGTTGACGTCGTTCTCGTACTCGACGGGCATCGGCAGCACGGCGGCCAGCTCGTCGAGAAGGGTGGGGGAGTGCCAGCCGGGCAGATGGGACGCGTACCGGAGCCGGCCGGTGGACGGATCGAACGCACCGGGCGTACCGATGACGAGTCGGTGCACATCGGACCGGGTGACCCCGGCGGCCTTCACGGCCCCGTCGAGCGCCTCGGCGACCTGCCGCACGACACTCTCGGCACGCCGCCCAGGGGTCGGCAGCTCGAACTCCCCGACGGTGGCCCCGGTGATGTCGGCGACGGCGGCGTGAATGCGCTGCGGCGTCACATCGAGCCCGGCGGCGAAGGCGGCGCGCGCATTGACGGCGTACAACTGCGCATTGGGCCCGGGCCGCCCTTCGGTGGTCCCGGTCGCGACGACGAGCCCGGCGGATTCCAGCCGCGCGAGCAGCTGCGAGGCGGTGGGCTTGGAGAGACCGGTCAGCTTCCCTATCTTGGTGCGTGACAGGGGCCCGTGCTCCAGCAGCAGATCGAGCGCGGCCCGGTCGTTCATGGCGCGCAGTACGCGCGGTGTACCGGGTGTGGTTCCGGGTGTGGTTCCGGGTGTGGTTCCGGCCACGACGGATGCACCTGCCCTTCGGCTGCCGAGGTCCTCAGCTGGACTGTTAGGAAAGTTTCCTATTCAGTTGGGAGGAAGGTAAGCCGCATGTCAGGCAGGAGTCAATGGTCAGCGCCGTCTAGGCAACCAAAGCGTTACCTCGACGGGTCGCGGGGCCAGGTACCGGAACCGGGGCCAGGTACCGGAACCAGGGTCACCGACGGGGACGCGGGAACGGGCGGGACGTGGGAAAGGGCCCCTGCTGGATGGCAGGGGCCCTGTGGCCTTGCTGAGCCGCGTCAGCGGCCGTCGGTGAGCACCTGCGCGGTGGGTGCCCAGTAGCCGGTGAGCCCGCCCGCGGTGATCCGGACCATGGGCCGGCCGTTCACGATCGCCCTGCGGTCGAAGGGCGCGTTGGACGCACTGGCGAACTTCACCGTCTTGGTGGAGCCGGTGACCCCGTCGGAACCGAACTTGACGCAGGTGACTGCCACATTCGCGGGGAAGGTCGCGGTGCGCTGCGGGAGGTAGGTGGTGGAGACGTACTCACCGCGCAGGAAGACCTTCGGGTAGGCCTCGCCGACCCACCAGCCCGCGTACGCGCCTGCGTTGATCCGGTAGTAGATGCCACGGCCCATGATGCGGCGGCGCACATTGACCGGTGCCTGGGTGGCCTTGGCGAAGGTCACCTTCTTCACGGCCAGCTGCTTGTCGCCCTTCGAGGAGGACCACCCGTAGTCGTCAGCCGCGCCGAGGGTGTCGAGCTTGTAGAGCGTGTGCGTGCCGGCGGCGAAGGCCGCGGCGGACCCGGCGCGCAGGATGTACGCCGGGAAGTCGTCGATCAGCAGGTCGTGCCGGTTGGCGATGGTGGGGCTTCCGGTCTGCCAGTGCAGCTGGCGGAGCAGATTGATGTGGTGCTGGTGGTACGTCGGCGCCTGTATCCGGTGGGTGTCGCAGTAGAACGAGTACCAGCGGGCGTTGCGCAGCCGGGGGAAGTGGTCGCGGATCGTGGTCAGCGAGCCGTCGTACAGCTGCTCGGCCAGCGGATTGCCGGTCGCCTGGAAGTAGTCCCAGAGCCCGAACATGGCGAAGACCATGCCGTTGTAGGTGTAGTCCGAGATGCCGGGGGCGTCGATCGGATACTCCTGGATCCACAGGTATCCGCTGCTGTCCTTGTTCACCGCCCACGGCTTCGCGTCGTCGGCGCGCAGCATCGAGGCGAAGGCGCCGTCGGCGGCCGCCTTGTAGAGCGTGCGCTCCTCCTCGGTGATCCCGTCGAGCTGGGAGAGCTGGGTGAAGAGGCTGATCGCCTCGCCCTGCGCCATGCCGGAGTACCAGGGAGCCTTGTACGCGATACCGCTGT
Source organism: Streptomyces sp. NPDC005408 (assembly GCF_040606445.1). Lineage (NCBI taxonomy): Bacteria > Bacillati > Actinomycetota > Actinomycetes > Kitasatosporales > Streptomycetaceae > Streptomyces > Streptomyces sp. NPDC005408. The sequence goes on from NZ_JBEXEX010000012.1 coordinate 172,258, forward strand.
GCGCGGCGTGCGAGAAGTTGAAGGGGTACGGGAAGTACCAGGCACCCCGGGACTCCACGCGCTTGTCGATCAGCCGCTGAGCCTGCGCCTTGGCACGCTTGAGGAAGAGCGCCTTGCGGGCGGGGTCCTTCTCGGTGCGGTAGCTGGTTATGCAGCCCAGACCGAACTGCATCTGGGTTACGGGCTGGTCGTAACCGGCAGCGGTCTTGTCCGGCCGGTACTGGACGACGCCCTGGGCGTCGAGGTAGACGTGCTCGCTGTTGGGCGTGACATTGGCCCACGTCGTCGGCCGGTCCCGCCACGGGCGCAGAGCCTCGGGCAGATCGGCCACGCACTTGTAGCCGGACGACTTGAACTCGAACGGCAGGGCGGTCGGTACGGAGTCCTCGACGGCCTGCGGGTTCACCGGCTTGTCGGCGTACGGGATCGAGCGGGTACCCGGCTTGGAGATGGTGCCCTCGGACATCTGATCCGGCAGTGGCGGAAGCGGTGCCTCGGTCCCGCCCGGCGCCGAGGGAAGACTCAGCGCGAGCGACCTCGGCATCCCGGCGTAGGGATCGGGCGTGGGGGTGTCGAACACCCCGGTGGCCATGGCGGTGAATGTCCCCCCACCCGCCACGGCAGCACCGGCAACGGTGCCTCCGGCCACTCGGATAAAGCGTCTTCGGCCGATGTCGGCACGTCTCTTTCCAGCCATGACTGGAGAACCCCCCACGGGTAACACGCGTCAGTAAGTGAAGAGATCTTATGCGACTCGTGTGAAAGCTGTAGCGCCCATGTTCCGATTGGCGCTTACTCGGCGGTCAGCGATCAGCGTCGGCCCTGCGGTGGACCCCTCGGCCAACAGCCAGAGATCACTGTCCATCGACGATGATGTCCGCACAAGGCACCCAATATCCGGTCAGCCCGCCGGCGGTGATCTGGACCATCGGCCGCCCGTTGACAAAGGCCCGTCGGTCGAAAGGAGCGTTCGAGTTGTTGGCGAAGGTGACCGTCGTGCTGGTGCCCACGGAACCATCGCTGCCGAACTTGTAACAGGTGACCGCGACATTTGCCGGGAAGGTCGCGGTCCGGTTGGGGCTGTAGATGGTGGTGCAGTATTCGCCGCGCAGGAAGACCTTCGGGAAGTACTCGCCGACCCACCAGCCCGCGTACGCACCTGCGTTGATCCGGTAGTAGACCCCACGCCCCTTGATGCGGCGGCGCACATTGGCCGGCCCCTGGGTGGCCCTGGTGAACGTCACCTCCTTCACGCCCAGTTGTGTGTCGTCCTTGGCAGCTGACCAGCCGTAGTTCTGAGTCTCGCCGAGGGTGTCGAACTGGTAGAGCGTGTGCGTGCCCTCGGCAAAAGCGATCACGAGCGATGCTGGGACGGGCGGTGGGAAGTCGTCAAGAAGGATGTCGTGCCGGTTGGCGATGGTGGGGCTTCCGGTCTGCCAGTGCAACTGCCGAAGCAGGTTGATGTGGTGCTGGTGGTAAGTGGGTGCGGGTATTCGGTGGGTGTCGCGGTAGAACGAGTACCAGCGAGTGTTGCGCAGCCTGGGGAAGTGGTCGCGGATCGTGGTGAGCGAGCCGTCGTACAGCTGCTCGGCCAGCGGATTGCCGGTCGCCTGGAAGTAGTCCCATAGGCCGAACATGGCGAAGACCATGCCGTTGTAGGTGTAGTCCGAGGTGCCGGGGGCGTCGATCGGATACTCCTGGATCCACAGGTATCCGTCGCTGTCCTTGTTCACTGCCCATGGCGTCCCGTCGTCGGCGCGCAGGAGCGAGGCGAAGGCACCGTCGGCGGCGGCCTTGTAGAGCGTGTGCTCCTCCTCGGTGATCCCGTCGAGCTGGGAGAGCTGAGTGAAGAGGCTGATCGCCTCGCCCTGCGCCATGCCGGAGTACCAGGGGGCCGTGTAGACGATGCCGCTGTGGGCGTCGTGCGTGAAGTTGAAGGGGTATGGGAAGTACCAGGCGCCCCGGGACTCCACGCGGGTGTCGATCAAGCGCTGAGCCTGCGCCTTGGCACGATCGAGGAAGAGCGCCTTGCGGGCGGGATCCGTCTCGGTGCGGTAGCTGGTGATGCAGCCGAGCCCGAACTGGCACTGCGTCACCGGTTGGTTGTACCCGGCTTCGGTCCTGCTCGGCCGGTACATGATGACGCCTTGTGCGTCGAGGTAGGTGTGTTCTGTGTCCGGCGTGACGTTGACCCAGGTCGTGGCCCGGTCTCGCCATGGCCGCATGGCCTCCGGCAGATCGGTGGCCATCGTGAATTGAGACGTCTTGAACTCGAACGGCAGGGTTGTCGGTACGGAGTCCTCGACGGCCTTCGGGTTCACCGGCTCATCGGCGTACGGAATCTGCATCCGGGCGCTCGGTGGACTGATCGTGCCCTCGGCAAGCTGATCCGGCAGCGGCGGCACCGGCACGTCTGTGCCGCCCGTGGGCAGGCTGAGGACAAGCGAGTGTGGCATGCCCGGGTATGGGCCGGGCCCGGCCGGGGCGAGCGTTTCGACGGCCATTGCGGGGATGGCCCCTCCACCCGCCACGGCAGCACCGGCGATCGTGCCTCCGGCCACACGTATGAACCGCCTGCGGCCGATGTCGGCACGTCTCTTTGCAGTCATGACTGAAGAACCCCCACGGGTAGTACAAGACCTTGGCTACGACGGGATCCCCGGAAGGGTCACGAGAATGCGGCAGCCGCGGGACGATTCGGCCACCCCGATACGCCCGCCGTGAAGATCGAC
>NZ_JBEXEX010000013.1:0-18761 GCF_040606445.1 Streptomyces sp. NPDC005408
CTGATCCGCACCGCCGCGCCGCACCGCGTCCTCGACCCGAAGGCCGGTCCGCTCATCGCGGTGCGCCTGAACATCCTCACCCGCAAGTCGCTCGGTCGGTGTCGGCCGCCGTCGACAGGACCTCCAGAGCCTTCTCGTGCCCGATCCGGCTGATCCGGTGGAGCCTTGTGCCAGGATCGCCGCCATGCGCGTGAAGACCGCAGGACTGACCACTCTTGTCACCGTCCCCGCGCTCCTGCTGGCCACGGCCTGTACGAGTGACGACGGCAAGCAGCCCGCCAAGGACACCGGCAGCCCTGTCCGTACGCAGCCGGGCCAGGGCGCCGACAGCGGCAAGGGCGGACCGGGCGGCGCCGACGCCTCCAAGCCGCTCAGCGAGCCCCAGTTGCAGCGTGCCGCGCTGGCCACCGGTGATCTGCCCGGCTTCCAGGTGTCCCCGGGGAAGAGCGCGCTCGCGCCCTCCGGACAGCCCGCCGCCGACAAGCGGCAGTGCCAGCCGCTCGCCGACGCGATGGGCGACAAGCCGAGCCCGCAGGCGCAGCGCACCGTCAACAGGGGGCTCGGTTCGCTGGAAAGCCTCGGCCTTGCGGTGTCCGCCTCGCTCAGTTCGTACAGCGAGGCCGGGGCCGGAAAGCTGATGGCCTCGCTCAAGTCGGCGATCGCGGGCTGCGGCGAGGGCTTCAGCGCGACCCTCGACGGGCGCAGCGGTGACTACCGCGAGGTGAAGACCGCGGCCTTCACCGTCAGCGGCGCCGACGAGACCGTCAGCTGGACCACCGTGGGGAACAACGAGGGCGCCGTCGCCCCGATCCATCTGGTCGTGGTGCGCAAGGGCGCGACCGTGGCGCGTTTCATGGCGCTCGACCTCGCGCGGCGGACTCCGCCGCGCGTCCCTCAGGAAGTCGCCGACAAGCAGCTGGCGAAGGTCGCCCAGGTGCTCAACGGCTGAGACTGCCGTCTATGGCTCCTCACAGCGCGTACTACCAGGCCGTGCTCGCGGCCTTCTCCGAGGGCAGCAGCACCCAGAGCGCCAGGTAGATCAGGAACTGCGGGCCGGGCAGCAGACACGAGAGAACAAAGATCACACGCATCGTGGTCGCAGAGGTGCCGAAGCGCTGTGCCAGCGCTGCGCACACTCCGCCGATCATGCGTCCGTCTCGGGGGCGGACAAGTGCGGCCATGGTGGGCTCCTTCGCGAGAACCTTCCGGGGAGCATCTCTGTTGTGCTCCCGATGCATCCATAGTCGCTCCGCGAGGGGGGTCAAAGCGTCGCTCTACGGGGCGATCCCGACCCTGGGAATCGTCGGGGTCGCCCCCTGAGAGGCGTCCTCCCGCAGCATGGCCCCGCGCTGCCGCCGGGATGAGCCCGCTGCGGCCGTCTGCTCCTGCCTGCGGCGGAGCCGGGCCCGGCCGGCGGGCACGAGGGCCAGATGGGCCAGGGCCACCCCGGCCGTGTTCAGCAGCAGCGAGTCCACGTCGAGGACCCGCCCCGGCACCCCGGTCTGCAGCAGCTCTATGCCGAGCGACAGCAGGGCCCCGGCCGCGACCGTACGGGCCAGCGAGGCCAGGGGGGAGACGGCGAGCCTGCCACCCGCCATGGGCAGCAGTACGCCGAGAGGGGCGAGCAGCAGCAGTCCTTCGCCGATCCGGCGTGCGGCCACCACCGGGCCCAGCGCGAGATCCGCCTTGATACCGGCGAGCGGCTCGAGATTCGCGGGCGTCACCCACACCACATCGAGTGGGCGCAGCGTCAGCCAGGAAACGAGCAGCAGATGCGCGAGGAGGAGGATGACCCCCGCCGCGCGGAAGTGGATGGCGGCACTGCCTGCCGAACCTTGACGCTGCACGCCCCCCAAGACGCACGCTTCCCGCGAATCGGTTCCGCCCGCCCGGAAGAGGAAGCTCTAGGAGGGCGAGGACGCTCTACGAAGGTGAGGACGAGGGCGAGGGCAGCGCGCCGAGCGTCGGCACGGCCTCATCGGGCCGCTCCTTGGTCCCGGCCGTGCACTGGTACCCGCGCGGGGCGTACTCCCCGGGCCCGCCCAGCACCACCGAACCGTCCGCCGAGGCCGCCCGGCTCTCCGCGAAGGTGCAGACGATCTGGGCGAGCGCCGCCGTCGGCAGATCCTCCGGCTGGCGGCTCAGCCGCAGCGTGCCCGCCGGATCGCCCTCGCGCGCCCCGCTCAGAACGAGGGGCCCTCGTACGTACGTGGCGAAGCCCGCCTCGTGCTCCGGCGCCGACGGCTCCTTCACCAGCTCGCCGAGGAGCGCCTGGGCGACCCGCAGACGGCTGTCGGCGGCCTTCTCGTCCGGTATCCGGGCCGTACGGTCCACAGACTCCAGCTGGGAGGCGCAGACCAGGTAGACGCGGACGGGGACGCCCTGCGGCTGCGCCTGCGGGGTGATGTTCTCCCCGGTCACCTCGCACGGCACCCGCGAGGGCGCGGGACCGGCGTCGACGGGCACCTGGGTGGGCCGGATGCCGCAGCCGCCGAGCACGGCGACGACGCTCGTGAGTACGGCGAGTGCGGCCACCGTCCGCCGGGCACGCGCCCTGGGGGATGTCACTGCGCGCCGTCCTCTCCCGGCTCGCCGGTGCTGTCCGGGTCCGTGTCCGTGTCGCCGTGTCCGTCGAAGTCGTTCAGCGACGAGTCGCGCGGCAGCCGCAGCACGAACACCGCGCCGTCGCCGTCCGCCGAGTTGGCCGCGGTGATGTCGCCGCCGTGGATGTGGGCATTCTCCATCGCGATCGACAGCCCCAGACCACTGCCCTCGGAGCGCGGCCGCGAGGCGCTCGCCTTGTAGAAGCGGTCGAAGACATGCGGCAGTACGTCCTCAGGGATGCCGGGCCCGTGGTCCCGTACCTCGATCAGCAGCTCGTGGTCGACCGGCCGCACCGACACCCGTACCGGCGAACCGCCGTGCTTGAGCGCGTTGCCGATCAGATTCGCCAGGATCACGTCGAGCCGGCGCGGATCGAGCCGTGCCATGATCCCGCGCTCGGCGTCCAGGTCCACCGCGTCCAGCCAGGCGCGTGTGTCGATGCAGGCGGTGACCTGGTCGGCGACGTCGACCGTGTCCAGGACGAGCCTGGCCGTGCCCGCGTCGAAGCGGGTGACCTCCATCAGGTTCTCGACGAGATCGCCGAGCCGCCGGGTCTCGCTCACCACGAGGTTCACGGCGGGCGCGATCATCGGGTCGAGGCTGTCGGCCTCGTCCTCGAGGACTTCGGTGACGGCGGTGAGCGCGGTCAGCGGGGTGCGCAGCTCGTGCGACATGTCGGCGACGAAGCGGCGGCTGGACTCCTCCCGCGCGCTCATGTCGGCGACCTTCTTCTCCAGCGACTCGGCCGTCTTGTTGAACGTCCTTGCCAGCTCGGCGAGTTCGTCCGTACCCGAGACCCGCAGCCGGGTGTCGAGCTTGCCCTCGCCGAGCCGCCGTGCCGCCTCGCCCAGCCGGTGCACCGGCTTGAGGACGGTGGTGGCTGCGGCCTGCGCGAGCAGCGCCGAGCCGACCAGGGCCAGCGCGGTGGCGATCCCGAGCGACCAGGCAAGGGAGTTGAGGTCCTGGCGCTCCTGGTCCAGGGACTTGAACACATAGCCGGTCGGGCCGCCGCCGATGATCCGCGTACCGCCGACTAGATAGGGCTTGCCGCCGCGCTGGGTGCGCTGCCAGTAGAGGTGGTACGGGACGGAGTTGCCCGCGCCGACACCCTGCCGCTCGTTGACCGCTTCCTGCAGTTTGGCCGGTACGTCGTCGAGCGTGAAGTTGTCCGGATTGGAGGCACCGACGATCGGCTTGCCCTCGGCGCGCTCGCCGATGAGCAGCACGCTGTAGCCCGCATTGCCGCCGGCCATCTGCTCGGCGGTCTTCTGCAGTTCGCTCTGGGTGGGCCGCAGCGGCAGCGCGGCGGCCCGGTTCTGCATCCCCTGGCGGAAGTCGCCGAGCGCCGAGTCCTGCGTACGGGTCAGCACGGCTTCCCGGTTGAGCCAGTACGCGATGCCCGAAGCGGACACGGCGGCGGTCAGCGCGACCAGCGCGAAGACGACGACAAGACGGAGCCGAAGGCTCGTCCAGCGAAGTCCGGCGAGTATCGCGCGCTTCGCGGCACCGCTCACCGAGTGGTTCCGTTCACGGGGGTCATGGCGTGCACATCTCTCACTGGGGGACGTCCAGCCGGTAACCCACGCCGCGCACCGTACGGATCAGGGTCGGCGAGGACGGCACGTCCTCCACCTTCGCCCGCAGCCGCTGCACGCACGCGTCCACCAGTCGTGAGTCGCCGAGGTAGTCGTGCTCCCAGACCAGCCGCAGCAGCTGCTGCCGCGACAGGGCCTGTCCCGGCCTGCGGCTCAGCTCGAGCAGCAGCCGCAGCTCGGTCGGAGTGAGCTGAAGGTCCTCGCCGTTCTTGGTGACCGTCATCGCGGAGCGGTCGATCACCAGCGAGCCGAAGCTCGCCGAATCGGTGGACTCCCGCTCCCCGCGCCGCAGTACGGCACGGATCCGGGCGTCCAGCACGCGGCCCTGCACGGGCTTGACGACATAGTCGTCCGCGCCCGACTCAAGACCCACGACCACATCGATGTCGTCGCTGCGTGCGGTCAGCAGAATGATCGGCAGCTGGTCGGTGCGCCTGATGCGGCGGCACACCTCGAAACCGTCGATCCCGGGCAGCATCACATCCAGCACGATCAGGTCCGGCCGCTGCTCACGCAGCAGTTTCAGGCCGTCCTCTCCCGTCGCCGCGGTGGCCACTCGGTGGCCCTGGCGTGACAGCGAGAGTTCGAGGGCCGTGCGGATGGCGTCGTCGTCCTCGATCAGCAACAGGAAAGGCACGGAGGTCATTCTGTCCCATGGGGGAGCCGTAGTTCGACTGCTGGAGCGCTCCCACACGATCCCTCCCCTTGTGAGAGGCGTTTCGAGCGCTTTATGCAGCGGTGCGGAAGGGGGTCCCGGCCGGTCTTCGCGAGACCCCGGTGGGCCCTGTGACAGGCCTGTGACAGTCGACGGACAACGCCATGAAACTGCCCGGGCAAGCTTCTTGGCACACGGACGGAACAAGACTCCACTCGACGGGGGGCGCGAGATGAACGCACTGCACAGCACCAACTCAAGCGCAGTTGTCACGCGTCTCCACGACGTCGTGAGGAGCACGGAGAAGTCCGGCGCCGTGAACGGGCGGGGGTGCGTTCGCAGCGCCGGGCGTCAGCACAAGCCGTCGTACATGACGGTGGTTGACGCGACCGCGGGGGGCAGCGGAGCGGCGTACGGGGAGGTCTCGGGGGAGCGGACGAGCCTGTCGGAGGCGGAGTTCACCGCCTACGTGCAGGAACGCCGCGCCTCCCTGTACGCAACCGCCTACCACCTGACCGGTGACCGGTATGAGGCGGAGGATCTGCTGCAGAGCGCCCTCTTCTCGACGTACCGGGCCTGGGACAGGATCAGCGACAAGGCGGCGGTCGGGGGCTATCTGCGCCGCACCATGACCAATCTGCACATCAGCGCCTGGCGCCGGCGCAAGCTCAACGAGTACCCGACGGAGGAGCTGCCGGAGACGGCGAGCGACACCGACGCGATGCGGGGTACGGAGCTGCGCGCGGTGCTCTGGCAGGCGCTGGCCAGGCTGCCCGAACTCCAGCGGACGATGCTGGTCCTTCGTTACTACGAGGGCCGCACCGACCCGGAGATCGCGGAGATCCTGGACATCAGTGTCGGCACGGTGAAGTCGAGCATCTGGCGGTCGCTCCGCCGGCTGCGTGAGGACGAGGTCCTCAGCTTCGGCCGTGACGAGGAGGAGTCCTTCGGCGAGCTGGTGGCCTGAGGGCAGGGGGAACGGGGCCGCCGTTTCGGGGGAGACGGCGGGATCGGGGGACCACGGGGGATCACGGGGGGAAACAGAGCGGGACCGGACAGGCCGGGGGGTCTTGTCCGGCCCCGCTGCGCTTTGCGCCTGAGCCGGCGCCGCTCTCGCGGCGGTGGTTGCTCGCCGTGGGGGTTGCTCAATGGCGCTTTGCGGTGCAGGCACCCGTTTCGCGGCGCGAAGCTGCCGCCGGGGCGTGGGGGTACCCCGTGCCCCCGCATTGTTACGCCGAAGTGCTCGCCGCAGGCGAGCGGCGGCGGCCCGCAGCCGCGGCCGCGAGGCGGCCCAGCGCCTCGGCCTTGCCGCACGGGTACGCGCCCAGTTCCGTCTGCCGTGCCACGATGCCCCGTTCCGCGCGCATCAGGCGCCAGCCGCGGCGCACCAGGAAGCCCACCGACTTGCGGCCCTCGCGCAGATCCCGCGCCAGCCGCCTGCGGAACGTCGTCGACGGGCGGCCGCGCAGGCACAGCGCGTCGGCCAGTACCCCACGTTCCTGGCAGCGCCCGACGATGTCCGCCGCGAAGATTCCCTCAGCCACGAACAGCGGTGTGCGGTCGATGTCGAACGCCTCCACGCCGACGCGCGAGCTCGTGGAGATGTCGTACACCGGCACCGTCGTACGTCCCGTACGGCACAGCTCCTCGACCGCCGCCACCGCCGCGTCCGCGTCCCACGACCGAGGGGAGTCCCAGTCGATGTCCGAACTGCCCGCGACCTGCGGAAGCGTCGGGTCGTCGCCCTCCTTGTAGAAGTCGTCCAGGCGCAGCACCGGCAGCCCGGTGCGGGCGGCGAGGGAGGACTTTCCGGAACCGGAGGGGCCCGAGAGCAGCACAACACGGGTGGGTATGGAGGAAGAGCTCACGGGACACCAGTGTGATGCATTGACCCGTGAAGGGGACCCCTCGGGGCGGATGTTGGTATTGAGCATCACACCTCAACTACGCTGCGTGCTCGTCCGATTACTCACTCAGTCAGGAATCCCATGGCACGTCACACAGCTCCCCAGTCCCGGCGGCTCGCCCTGCTGCGTGCAGGTCTGACCGTCGCGGCGGTGGCCGCGGCCCTCGGCGCGGGCGAGGCCGCCGCCCATGCCGCGCCGGCGGCGCCCCTGGGTCCGGTGGCCCCCGACACCCTCGGCGGGGGCACGACCCAGGGTCTGACCGGCGTGGTCACCAACTCGGTGGCAGGGGTCGGGCAGCTCAAGAGCCTCCAGCTCAACCCCCTCGCCAAGACCGGCGTCGACCCACTGGACAACGGCATCGCCACTCAGGTCGCGGACTTCCAGCCCGTCGGCACGACGACGGCGACGGGTCAGCTGACCCAGGGCCAGGCCCTCAAGGACCTGCCGGTGGCGGGCCAGGCCGCGGCGCTGCTGCCCTTCTGAGCCCGGGCGCGAATGAGCCCCCTGCCGCCGGACGGGACGGCAGGGGGCTCGGTCATGGGGGCAAGGGGGTGAGACACCCCCTGGGCCCGTCGGTTCGCCGAATCAGTACGCCGACCCGGACGCGCCGAGAGAGCCCGTCGGGTGCCAGACCGTCTTCGTCTCAAGGAAGGCCGTCAGGCGGTGCGTGCCGGGATCGGCAGAGAAATCCACAGGCTGTGGACGAAGGACGCGCTTGAGGTTGTCCGCCGCCGCGATCTCCAGCTCCTTGGCCAGTACGTCATCGGCACCGGTGAGGTCGATGGCGTTGACGTCCTGGTGCGAGGCCAGCGGAGTCGCGATCTCGGCCGTACGACCGGACAGGACGTTGACCACGCCACCGGGGAGGTCCGACGTGGCCAGCACCTCGCCCAGCGAGAGCGCGGGGAGCGGCGACTTCTCCGAAGCGATCACGATCGCCGTGTTGCCCGTCGCGATCACCGGGGCGAGCACCGAGACCAGGCCCAGGAAGGAAGATTCCTGGGGGGCCACGATCGTGACGACGCCGGTCGGCTCAGGGGTGGAGAGGTTGAGGAACGGCCCGGCGACCGGGTTCGCCCCGCCCACGATCTGGCCGATCTTGTCCGTCCAGCCCGCGTACCAGACCCAGCGGTCGATCGCCGCGTCCACGACGGCCGCGGCCTTCGGCTTCGACAGGCCCTCCGCGTCCGCCACTTCGCGTACGAACTGCTCGCGACGTCCCTCCAGCATCTCGGCGATGCGGTAGAGGATCTGGCCGCGGTTGTACGCGGTCGCGCCCGACCAGCCGCCGAAGGCCTTGCGGGCCGCGACGACCGCGTCACGGGCGTCCTTGCGGGAGGAGAGAGGGGCGTTGGCCAGCCACTTGCCCTTGCCCGCCGCGCCAGCGGCTGATGTTTTCGCCGTCACCTCGTACACCCGGCCGCTCTCGGAGCGGGGGAACTTGCCCCCGACGTACAGCTTGTAGGTCTTGAAGACGCTCAGTCGCCCGTCAGACATCGAGGTAGGCCTCCAGACCGTGACGGCCGCCCTCGCGGCCGAAGCCCGACTCCTTGTAGCCGCCGAAGGGCGAGGTCGGGTCGAACTTGTTGAACGTGTTGGCCCACACCACACCCGCGCGGAGCTTGTTCGCGACCGCGAGGATCCGCGAGCCCTTCTCCGTCCAGATGCCCGCCGACAGGCCGTACTGGCTGTTGTTGGCCTTGGCGACCGCCTCGTCCGGCGTACGGAAGGTCAGCACCGACAGGACCGGGCCGAAGATCTCGTCACGCGCGATCTGGTGCGCCTGGGTGACATTCGTGAACAGCGTGGGCGCGAACCAGTAGCCGGAGCTCGGCAGCTCGCACGGGGCGGACCACCGCTCGGCGCCCTCCGCCTCGCCCGTCTCGGTCAGGGTCTTGATACGGGCCAGCTGCTCCGCGGAGTTGATCGCACCGATATCGGTGTTCTTGTCCAGCGGGTCGCCGAGGCGCAGCGTCGTCAGACGGCGCTTGAGGGAGTCGAGCAGCTCGTCCTGGACCGACTCCTGGACCAGCAGGCGAGAGCCCGCGCAGCAGACCTGGCCCTGGTTGAAGAAGATGCCGGAGACGATGCCCTCGACGGCCTGGTCGATGGGGGCGTCGTCGAAGACGATGTTGGCGCCCTTGCCGCCCAGCTCCAAGGTGACCTTCTTGTCCGTACCGGCGATGGAACGGGCGATCGCCTTGCCGACGGCGGTCGAGCCGGTGAAGGCGACCTTGTTGACGTCGGGGTGCTCGACGAGCGCGGCGCCCGTCTCGCCGTATCCCGGAAGGATGTTGACGACGCCCTTGGGCAGGCCCGCCTGGCGGCAGATGTCCGCGAAGAAGAGGGCGGAGAGGGGGGTCGTCTCGGCGGGCTTCAGCACCACGGTGTTGCCGGTGGCGAGCGCCGGGGCGATCTTCCACGCCAGCATCAGGAGGGGGAAGTTCCAGGGGATGACCTGGCCCGCGACGCCGAGGGGCCGGGGATTCGCGCCGTAGCCCGCGTGGTCGAGCTTGTCGGCCCAGCCCGCGTAGTAGAAGAAGTGCGCGGCGACCAGGGGGAGGTCCGCGTCGCGGGTCTCCTTGATCGGCTTGCCGTTGTCGAGCGTCTCCAGGACGGCGAGCTCGCGGGAGCGCTCCTGGATGATCCGCGCGATACGGAAGAGATACTTGGCACGCTCCGAGCCGGGCAGCGCCGACCACTTCTCGAAGGCCTTGCGGGCCGCCTTCACGGCGCGGTCCACGTCCTCGGCGCCGGCCTGGGCGACCTCGGCGAGGACCTCCTCGGTGGAGGGGGAGACGGTCTTGAAGACCTTGCCGTCGGCGGCGTCGGTGAATTCGCCGTCGATGAAGAGGCCGTACGACGGTGCGATGTCGACGATCGACCGCGATTCGGGTGCGGGTGCGTATTCGAATACAGATGCCATGGTGATCAGTCCACCGTCACGTAGTCGGGGCCGGAGTAGCGGCCGGTCGCCAGCTTCTGACGCTGCAGGAGCAGGTCGTTGAGCAGGCTCGACGCGCCGAAGCGGAACCAGTGGTTATCCAGCCAGTCTGCACCCACGGTCTCGTTGACCAGGACCAGGAACTTGATCGCGTCCTTGCTGGTGCGGATGCCGCCCGCGGGCTTCACGCCGACCTGGATGCCGGTCTGCGCGCGGTAGTCGCGCACCGCCTCCAGCATGAGCAGCGTGTTGGCGGGGGTGGCGTTGACAGCGACCTTGCCGGTCGAGGTCTTGATGAAGTCCGCGCCGGCGATCATGCCGAGCCAGGAGGCGCGACGGATGTTGTCGTACGTGGAGAGCTCGCCGGTCTCGAAGATGACCTTCAGCCGGGCCGGGCCCGCGGCCTCCTTCACGGCGCGGATCTCTTCGAAGACCTTGAGATAGCGGCCCGAGAGGAAGGCCCCGCGGTCGATCACCATGTCGATCTCGTCGGCCCCGGCGGCGACGGCGTCGCGGGTGTCCGCGAGCTTCACGTCGAGCGCGGCGCGGCCGGCCGGGAAGGCGGTGGCGACGGAGGCGACCTTGACGCCGGAGCCCTTGAGGGCCTCGGCGGCGATGGCGGCCATGTCGGGGTAGACACAGACCGCGGCGGTCGAGGGGGTGGTGCGGTCGGTCGGGTCGGGATGGACGGCCTTGGCGGCGAGCGCCCGGACCTTGCCCGGGGTGTCCGCGCCTTCGAGCGTCGTCAGGTCGATCATCGAGATGGCCAGATCGATGGCGTACGCCTTGGCCGTGGTCTTGATCGAACGCGTACCGAGCCCTGCGGCGCGGGCCTCCAGGCCGACGGCGTCGACGCCGGGCAGACCGTGGAGGAAGCGCCGCAGTGTGCTGTCGGACGCGGTCACGTCAGCGAATGCGGTGGGGATGGTGGGCATGGTCACCAGATGAGCATATCTACGCGCGTAGCGGCCTGTACAGGGGGTGGTGTCGAGGGCTGGTCCCGCGGGCCCGGGTGCGGACGTGGGGCAGCCCGGAACGGCCGGGCGAGGACGTACGGCAGAATCGGAGTCATGACGAGTCCCCAGCAGCCTGCCGAGCCCACCTACGCCGACCGGGTCTTCCGGTCGCCCGCCGGGATGGCCGGGGGAGTGCTGCTGCTCGCGCTCATCGCCTGGCTCGCCGGGGACGCGATCGTCCGGGGCGAGGGGCGTACGCCGTGGCTTGCCCTCGCCGTCGCGCTGCTCGCCGTCCCGCTGGTCATCGCCTTCACGCTGCGTCCCGCGGTCTTTGCCAACGACGACCGGATGCGGATCAGGAACCCCTTCCGGACGATCACGATTCCCTGGGCGGCCGTCGCGGATGTCCGCGCCGGGTACTCCAGCGAGGTCTTCACGCAGGAGGGCGCGAAGTACCAGCTGTGGGCCATCCCCGTTTCGCTGCGGGCGCGCAAGAAGGCCGTGCGCCGGCCGCTGCGGCCCGTGAAGGGCCCGCTCGCGCGCGGCCGCGCCACGCCGTTCGGCGGCGATGCCAGGGACGACGCGCCGCGGATGGCCGCGTCGGACCGGGCGATCGCGGATCTGCGCGAACTGACGGAGCGCAATGCGGAGCTGCCGGGCGCGAAGGGCGAGCCGCAGGTGCGCTGGGCCTACGAGGTCGCGGCGCCTGCGGCGGCGGGCGCGGTGCTGCTGGTGATCCTGCTGGCGATCGGCTGACGGTCACTGCGCGGCTCGGGTTGGTTGACCCCCGACCCACCCCTTCCCGAAACCCTGACGGGACCTGGGGCTGACGCCCCCGTGCCCCCGTAGGGGTGGGTGGCTTCGCGGGCGAACCGCAGAGGTGACCCGCAAAGCCCCAACGGCACCACCCGCCCCGAACCCCTACGGCGGGCCCTTCCACACCAGCAGCATGTACGCACCCAGCCAGGCCGACATCAGCGTCCCGGCACCGAGCAGCGCCGCCACCACCGCCGTACGCCGCGCCCTCGCCAGCGCCCGGGCGATCGGCAGCAGCAGCGGGAAGCCCGGGAGCAGAAAGCGGGCGCGCGGGAAGTAGACGCCGCCGCTGCCGAGTACGACCAGCAGCAGCATGCCGGTGAAGACGAGCAGCGCGACCGGCTGCCGTTCGGAGAGGCAGAGCAGATACAGCCCGACCGACACGATCAGCACCACCGACACGATCACCAGGAAGAGCTGGGGCTCGGTCATGTAGACGAGGTACTGGCGCAGTTCGCGCAGTGTGGACGCCCCGCCGTCCCACTGGTTCTTCCACAGTCTCTGTACGGCGAAATAGCCGTCCAAGCGGCCCACGCGCAGCCCCACCCACGTGACATACGCCAGCCATCCGGCCGGTGCGATCAGCGCCGCCGCCAGGGCCGTCGCGCGGCTGCTCCTGCGGCGCCTGCGGCCACCGCGGCAGGACAGCGCCGCCGCCACCGAGACCGCCGCCGCGACGGCGATGCCCGTCGGCCTCGTCAGCCCGGCCAGCGTCGCGAGCGAACCCGCCCACATCCAGCGCCCGGTGAGCACCGCGTACAGCGCCCACGCCGCGAACGCCGTGAACAGCGACTCCGTGTAGCCCATCCACTGGACGATCGCGACGGGCAGCACGCCCCACAGCAGGGTGAGGAGAAAGCCCACCCGCCGCCCGTACAGCCGGTCGCCGACCGCGAAGACGCCCCACGCCGCGACGAACGAGAAGCCGATGGCGAGCAGCAGCCCGACTGAGGCGCGCGAGCCGGGAGTTACGGCCGCGACGGCCTTCACCAGTCCCGGATAGAGCGGGAAGAAGGCGAGGTTGTTGTCGTTGACACGGGTACCGAGGGTGCTGTCGTACCCGTGGTCGGCGATCCCCAGATACCAGTGCGAGTCCCAGGACGTGGCCAGCGTCGGCCAGATGCCGTGCCCGCGCAGATGCGCCCACCTGGCCAGGACCAGCAGCCCGCACAGCCGCACCACGAGATAGCCGAGCAGCGCGGGCGCGGCCCGCCGCACCGCGCGCCGCAGCCGGTCACCTGCGCCCGCCCGGCCACCGCCTCCCATGGCCGGTGGCCGGCGCGAGGCGGGGACGGTGGCTCGAACGGTCGCGGTGGGGGACACGGCGGCTGCTCCCGGGAATCGGCAGGCGATACCGGGTCACCATTGCCCGGACGGCCCCGGGGAGCGTGTGCCGCTGCCTCAACTCCGTACGAGAATCACCCGTACGGGCGGTCAGATCCCGGCGGCCCGCGCCAGATCGCGCTTGATCCCGTCCAGGATCTCGGTGGCGCGCTCGCGGGCGGTCCGGAGCTCGCTCGCGTCCGCGACCGGGACCACGACCTCCAGATAGCACTTGAGCTTGGGCTCGGTGCCGCTCGGGCGGACGATGACGCGCGCCTTGAACTCGCCGTCGAGGTAGTACCGCAGGCCGTCCGTGGGCGGCAGCTTGTCCGTGCCCTTGTTCAGGTCCTCCGCCGAGACGATCCGCAGCCCGGCGAGCACGGTCGGCGGCTGCTCGCGCAGCCTGTGCATGGCGTCCGCGATGATGCTCAGATCCTCGACCCGCACGGCCAACTGGTCGGTGCCGTGCAGCCCGTGCGCGACGGCGAGGTCGTCGAGCAGATCGGTGAGGGTACGGCCCTGCTCCTTCAGCTCGGACGCCAGCTCGGCGACGAGCAGGGCGGCGGTGATGCCGTCCTTGTCGCGTACGCCCTCTGGGTCGACGCAGTAGCCCAGCGCCTCCTCGTAGCCGTAACGCAGGCCCTCGACGCGGGCGATCCACTTGAAGCCGGTCAGCGTCTCCTTGTACGGCAGTCCCGCCGCGTCGGCGATCCGACCCAGCAGCGACGAGGACACGATCGACTCGGCGAAAGTGCCGCGCGCGCCCTTGTGGACGAGGTGCTCGGCCAGCAGCGCGCCGACCTCGTCGCCGCGGAGCATCTTCCAGTCCCCGCCGTCGGGGACGGCCACGGCGCACCGGTCCGCGTCGGGGTCGTTGGCGATGACGATGTCCGGCCGGACACGCCGGGCGGTCTCGAAGGCGAGATCCATCGCCCCCGGCTCCTCCGGATTGGGGAACGCGACGGTCGGGAAGGCCGGGTCGGGCTCGGCCTGCTCCTGCACGAGGACGGGCGCGGGGAAACCGGCGCGGGCGAAGGCGGCGGTGAGCACATCCTTGCCGACGCCGTGCATGGCGGTGTAGACGACGCGGGCAGTACGGGGGGACCCGGCGGTCAGAACCTCGTCCGTACGCGCCAGATAGGCGTCCAGGACCTCGTCCCCGAGCGTGTCCCAGCCGTCGTCGGCGCGCGGCACGTCACTCAGACTCGCCACGGCCGCGATCTCGGCGGCGATCTCCGCGTCGGCGGGCGGCACGATCTGCGAGCCGTCGCCGAGATAGACCTTGTAGCCGTTGTCGCGCGGCGGGTTGTGGCTGGCGGTGACCTCGACCCCGGCCACGGCGCCGAGCTGCCTTATGGCGAAGGCGAGCACGGGGGTCGGCAGCGGACGCGGCAGCACAGCGGCGCGGAGCCCTGCGCCGACCATGACGGCGGCCGTGTCGCGCGCGAAGTCGGCTGACTTGTAGCGGGCGTCGTAGCCGACGACGACGAGGCCGTCGCCCTGGCCCTTCGCCCTGAGATACGCGGCGAGCCCGGCGGCGGCCCGGATGACGACGGCCCGGTTCATCCGCATGGGCCCGGCCCCGAGCTCTCCACGCAGCCCGGCCGTCCCGAACTGCAGCGTCCCGCCGAACCGGGCGGCGAGCTCGTCGAGATCCCGCGCCTCGATGAGCTTGCCGAGCTCGTCCCGGGTCTCACTGTCCGGGTCCTCGGCCATCCACGCGCTGGCCCGCGCGATGAGGTCCTGCTGCACGGTTGGTCCGCCTCTCGTGTGTCTTGGTGGCCCGCCCATTCTCGGCGGGCCCGCATGGGTGCGGGGTGCCGTGGACGCCGCCCGCGCGCCGCGGACGCCCCGCGCAACGGGCCCGCACCCCCCGGCGGACCGTCAGATGCGGTCGAGAACCCGCGTCAGCAGCTCGCCCATCCGCGCCGCCGAGTCCCGCCCCGCCTGCAGCACTTCCTCGTGGTTCAGCGGCTCGCCCGTAAGTCCCGCCGCGAGGTTCGTGACCAGGGAGATGCCCAGCACCTCCGCGCCCGCCTCGCGTGCCGCGATCGCTTCGAGGACCGTCGACATGCCGACCAGGTCGCCGCCCAGCACGCGGACCATGTTGATCTCCGCCGGCGTCTCGTAGTGCGGGCCGGGGAACTGGACGTACACGCCCTCCTCAAGCGACGCGTCGATCTCCTTGCACAGCGCCCGCAGCCGCGGCGAGTACAGATCCGTCAGGTCCACGAAGTTCGCGCCGATGATCGGCGACGCCGCCGTCAGGTTGATGTGGTCACTGATCAGCACCGGCTGCCCGGGGCGCATGCCCTCGCGCAGACCGCCGCAGCCGTTCGTCAGGACCACGGTCTTGCAGCCCGCGGCCACCGCGGTGCGCACCCCGTGCGACACCGCGGCCACGCCACGGCCCTCGTAGAAGTGCGTACGGCCCAGGAAGACCAGCGCCCGCTTCGCGCCGATGCGGTACGAGCGGATCTTGCCGCCGTGGCCCTCTACCGCCGGCGGCGGGAAGCCGGGCAGGTCGGTGACCGGGAACTCGGCCTCGGGCGTACCGAGCGCGTCGACGGCCGGCGCCCAGCCGGAGCCCATCACCAGGGCTACGTCATGCGTCTCGGCGCCGGTGAGCTCGCGCAGGCGCGCGGCGGCGGCGTCGGCTGCGGCGTGGGGGTCGGCGCTAACGCCGTTGAGGTCCGGATTCACAGATGCGTTCACGCGGACGAGGGTAGCCGGTCATTTCCTACGCGCGTAGATGACGCAGCGCACGGTCTTCGGATCGTTGCCTTGTCGTTTCCCACGAACGCGACGGTAAACGCATCAGCAAGGCCGCTTCCGGAGCTCCATCACATAGTCGTGCGGCGCGCCCGCCGAGTCCGCCGCATCCGCCAGCTCTCCCAGATACCGGGCCGACGGCAGCCCGCCCTCGTACCCGTTCAGCACGTACACCCAGGCCGGCTCCTCGCCGTCCAGCGTGTCGACCCGGACCCGCATCCGCCGGTAGATGTCCAGGCCGACACCCTCCCAGCGGTCCATCGAGTCCTCGTCCATGGGCGCGATGTCGTACAGCGCGACAAAAACCTGCGAGCGCGGCGCCTCCACGATCGTGGCCAGCGCGCCCTCCCAGCCCATCTGCTCGCCGCCGAAGGTCAGCCGCCAGCCGTTGAGCCAGCCGGTGCCGCGCAGGGGGGAGTGCGGGGCGCGGCGAGACATCAGCCGCGCGTCGAGGTTGCCGGCGTACGCGGCGTAGAGCGACATGGGATCGAGGGTACGGGAGGGGCGCGGGTGGTTGCCGTTCACCAATGGAGGGACCCGGGGCGAGGGCACTTGAACCGTGCGGGACAATGGAGGACGTACTGCAGTCCAAAGGGGCCACCCCCCGAACCCGGCAGAACGACGAGAGCGCGAGGCGTAACCCCAGTGACCCGGATCGTGATCATCGGCGGCGGACCCGGCGGATACGAGGCGGCCCTGGTGGGCGCCCAGCTCGGCGCGGAGGTGACCGTCGTCGACTGCGACGGCCTCGGCGGGGCTTCTGTGCTGACCGACTGCGTCCCTTCCAAGACCCTGATCGCCACGGCCGAGGTCATGACGACCTTCGACTCCTCGCACGAGGAGCTCGGCATCATCGTCGCCGACGACACCCCGCCGATGGAACAGGCCGCCCGGATCGTCGGCGTCGACCTCGGCAAGGTCAACCGACGCGTGAAGCGGCTCGCGCTCGCCCAGTCCCACGACATCACCGCCTCCGTCACCCGGGCCGGGGCGCGTGTGCTGCGCGGCCGCGCCCGGCTGGAGGGCCGGCAGGGGATGGACGGCTCCCGCAAGGTCGTCGTGCGCGCCGCGGACGGCACCGAGGAGACGCTGACCGCCGACGCGGTGCTGATTGCGACGGGTGGCCACCCGCGCGAGATCCCGGACGCGCTCCCCGACGGAGAGCGCATTCTCAACTGGACCCAGGTGTACGACCTGACCGAGCTCCCCGAGGAGCTCATCGTGGTCGGTTCCGGCGTCACCGGCGCCGAGTTCGCCGGCGCGTACCAGGCGCTCGGCTCCCGGGTCACCCTCGTCTCCTCCCGCGACCGCGTGCTGCCGGGCGAGGACCCGGACGCCGCCGCGGTCCTGGAGGACGTCTTCCGCCGCCGCGGCATGAACGTCATGGCCCGCTCCCGCGCCGAGTCCGCCAAGCGCGTCGGCGACCGGGTCGAGGTGACGCTCTCCGACGGCCGCGTCATCTCCGGCTCGCACTGCCTGATGGCGGTCGGCGCGATCCCGAACTCCGCGGGCATGGGCCTCGAGGAAGCCGGGGTCAGGCTCAAGGACTCGGGCCACATCTGGACCGACAAGGTCTCCCGTACGAGCGCCCCCGGCGTGTACGCCGCAGGTGACGTCACCGGCGTCTTCGCACTCGCCTCGGTCGCGGCGATGCAGGGCCGGATCGCGATGTACCACTTCCTGGGCGACGCGGTGCAGCCGCTGAACCTCAAGACCGTCTCGTCCAACGTCTTCACCGACCCGGAGATCGCGACCGTCGGCTACAGCCAGGCGGACGTCGACGGCGGCATCATCGACGCCCGGGTCGTCAAGCTGCCGCTGCTGCGCAACCCGCGCGCGAAGATGCAGGGCATCCGGGACGGCTTCGTCAAGATCTTCTGCCGTCCGGGCACGGGGATTGTGGTCGGCGGTGTGGTCGTCTCACCGCGTGCCAGCGAGCTGATCCATCCCATCTCGATCGCGGTCGACAACAATCTGACGGTGGAACAGATCGCAAACGCTTTCACTGTGTATCCCTCTCTGTCGGGGTCGATCGCCGAGGTGGCACGGCAGTTGCACACCCGCAAGGCGGCCGGCGAAGCGTGATGCGGGCGTAAACCCGACGAACCCGGCGCACTCCACGCAGCGACCGATCAACTTCGGGGCCGCCCATACCACTTGGCGGCCCCGTCCGTGCACAACTTCCTTTATTCGGCGCATAGTGCTGAAAACTGTCGGCCGGTCAGGTTACTGTCAGTTTCGTGTTCGCTGCAGAACGTCGCCAATTGATCCTCGAAATGGTGCGCGCCAACGGGGCCGTGTCGCTCCGTGAGCTCGCCCGCGTCGTCCAGACCTCCGAAGTGACCGTACGGCGGGACGTGCGGGCACTGGAGGCAGAAGGACTCCTCGACCGCCGTCACGGCGGTGCGGTACTGCCGGGCGGATTTACGCGCGAGTCCGGCTTTCCGCAGAAATCCTTGTCCGCGACCGCCGAGAAAACGGCCATCGCCGATCTCGCCGCGGGCCTCGTCGAAGAAGGCGAGGCGATCGTGGTCGGAGCGGGGACCACGACGCAGGAGCTGGCCCGCCGGCTCGCACGCGTCCCCGGGCTGACCGTCGTCACCAACTCCCTGCTGGTCGCCCAGGCGTTGGCCCATGCCAACCGGGTCGAAGTCGTCATGACCGGCGGGACGCTGCGTGGCTCCAACTACGCGCTGGTGGGCAGCGGGGCGGAACAGTCCCTGCAGGGGCTGCGGGTCTCCCGGGCCTTTCTGTCCGGCAGCGGCTTGACCGCCGAGCGCGGACTGTCCACGTCCAACATGCTGTCGGCGAGCGTCGACCGGGCGCTGGTCCAGGCCGCGGCGGAGGTCGTGGTTCTCGCGGACCACACCAAGCTCGGCACCGACACGATGTTCCAGACGGTGCCGACGGATGTGATTACGCGGCTGGTCACGGACGAGCCGCCGACGCACGACGACCGCGCGGCGACGGAGCTGCAGGCGCTGGCGGACCAGGGTGTCCAGATCGCGGTGGCGGGCTCGGCGGGCCCGTCGGAGTCGACGCCCCCCGGCCGCCAGCCCCGCCGCGACGTCCCGCTCCCGGGCCAACGCCGCACCCGCGGCGGCGGCCCGGGCCCGCAACTGCGCAACGCGCTGGCGGCGGAGCCCCCAGGAGAACGTGCGGCAAGGGTGGCAGACCTCCGCCGCCGAT